>JACMPN010000227.1 GCA_014377495.1 Candidatus Sericytochromatia bacterium | reverse complement strand
GATGTTGCTTTCTTGCCGATCAGATCATCGGTCTTCTGGTAGTAGTAGGTCGCCACGTTGCGCATGCAGCGGGCATCCGTCTCGGCAGCGACGAGCGCGGGGACCGATCCGGGCGGGTAGGCTTTGGGATCCACTTTGTTCAGCCCGATGTGCAACGAAATTCCTTTGGGCATGCGGGTCTCCTGTTAAAAAATTCATTGAGACACGGCCAGTATAGGCGCTTGGTCGTAGCTGTCATGCGGCATACGGTTACCTATTGGTTATCAGCAGTCGGATGGTCGCCTAGGCTAGGCTGAGGCCCTCTGTGCCAATATAGTGTGAGAGCCAACGCAGCAATCAATTACAGTCGAGGCCGGGGAAAGAACATCCCAGATGAACAACCCACCGATCGCCCCACCATCCCGGTTGTCCGTGGTCGGAGGGCCCCCCAAAGGCCCTCAGTCCTCGGACAACGCCGGCGCAGCCGGTGTCCCGCCGCCAAACCCTGAAGTCGTGGCTCATGCCACCCGCCGCCGCTTCACCGCCCCATACAAGCTGACGATCATCAAGGAGGCCGACGCCTGTACGGAACCCGGCCAGATCGGGGCATTGCTGCGACGTGAAGGCATTTACTCCTCCCACCTGACGACCTGGCGCCGCCAGCTCCAGGAGGCAATGCAGCATGGTTTGTCGCCGAAAAAGCGCGGCCGCAAAGAAATCCGCACCCCAGAAGCCATGGAACTGCTCGAACTGCGCCGGGAAGTGACGCTCCTGAAGGCCGACCTGCACAAGGCCAACCTGATCATCGACGTCCAAAAAAAAGTTTCGGAGTTGCTGGGCCTCGTCCCGCAGAAGCGCAACGGCCACAGTTAATGGCCGCCGCTCAGCAACTCGCCTCTTCAGTGGGGATCAAAGCCGCCTGCCGGGCTCTGGGCGTGGCGGAAGCCACCTACCATCGGCATGCCCGCCCCAAGCCGCCCCGGCCCCGCAGGCCGCATCCCAAGCCGCCTCGCAGCCTAAGCCCTGCCGAGTACGCAGCTGTGCTCGACGTGCTGCATGCCGAGCGCTTCATGGACCTGTCTCCCCGCGAGGTCTACGCCACGCTGCTCGACGAAGGGACGTACCTTTGCTCGGTCCGTACCCTGTATCGGATCCTGGCCGCCGAGCACGAGGTGCGGGAACGCCGTCGGCAGCGCCAGCACCCGGTCTACGTCAAACCTGAACTCCTGGCGACCAGGCCTAACGAGCTCTGGTCCTGGGACATCACCAAGTTGCGGGGTCCGGTCAAATGGTCGTACTTCCATCTCTACGTCATCCTCGACGTGTTCAGCCGCTACGTCGTCGGCTGGATGGTGGCGGATCGGGAAGATTCAGGGCTGGCCACGTTGCTGATCGCAGAGACCTGCGCCAAACAGGGGATCTCCCCCGACAAACTGACCATTCATGCTGACCGTGGCTCGTCGATGCGCTCCAAGGACGTCGCCATCCTCCTGTCCGAACTGAGGGTCACCAAAACCCATAGCCGCCCGCACGTCTCCGACGACAACCCGTTTTCGGAATCCCAGTTCAAAACGATGAAGTACCGCCCGGAATTCCCCGGGGAGTTCGGGGCACTTCCGGATGCCCGGGCGTTTTGCGGCACCTTTTTCCAGTGGTACAACAGCGAGCATCATCACACCGGCATCGCCCTGTTGACCCCGGAAGTCGTTCACTACGGCCAGGCCGTCCAGGTAATTGCCAAGCGGCAAGTGGTGCTGCTTGACGCCTATCACGCCCACCCGGAACGCTTCGTGCGCCGCCCGCCAACACATGCGGCATTGCCGGAGGCTGTCTGGATCAACCCGCCAAAGCCCCAACCCTTGACCGAAGAAGCGAGTCACTAATTACTTTGGAAATGGCTCTCAAATTCATTGACACATTCCGCGGCCACATCGGAACTGCTTTTGTAAAACTCCTGATCGACACCCTTAATCACTTCCGCCTCCGGAACAGCCTGCCCCCGCAATTCGTTACGCCGATTGATCTGCTTTGGAGTGCCTTCTCCCGGATAGATGACATAGAGCCGGTTATCGACCTTGCCTGGCGCGCTGGGTTTCGAAATATAAAGGACGATGCCACTGTCGTCGGATATCTGTCGTTTTCCGGTGAGACCGAGCGCCTCATTGATGCCTTTCTTTGCGGGACCTGCCACAGTCTCCGTGGCGGTCTCAGCCAGGATGCCAAGCGACGACGGGCTCATCGGCGCAGTCGCAACCGGTGGTATGCCACAGCCTGTCAGCGACGCCACGCATAAAATCGCAGTAACCTTCAGGGCATGCATCCCAAGATCCTCCTTGGCGCTTCGTCACGCCGCTGTTGGGCCGGGTGCCGCCCAGCCTGGCGGGTCAGGGCGGCCCGTCAAGCCAGTTGCGCCGGCACATTGACCGGAGTTGAAAGCAACACGGACCGACTGATGTCGCTGCTTTCCGATCGAGAGAACCCTTGGCATTCTGAACAGGGTCAGCCAAACTCATGCCAGCCGGCGAAAATCAAACCCGGGAGACACTTACAGTTCGTTTTTAACCGTTGGCAAATCGTCCCTTTGCTATGGTGCCTCGGTTATACGCTGGATAAGCCGGGTTGCGATGCTTGCCAAAGTTGCCACTGCGACACTTATAGGAGCGGATGCCTTACCGATCGAGGTCGAGGTGGACGTCGGCCTTGGGCTGCCCGGATTCACGGTCGTCGGGCTGCCCGATGCCAGCGTCCAGGAAGCCAAGGAGCGGGTCCGCACTGCCCTGCGGAATGGCGGCTTCTATGTCCCTGCCCGGAAGGTCGTCGTCAACCTGGCTCCAGCTGACATCCGCAAGGAAGGCACCGGCTTCGATCTGCCGATTGCAATTGGGCTCGCCTTGGCGACGGAGCAGATCAAACCCTGTGAGACGCCCTTTTGGGCCATCGGTGAGTTGGCCCTCGACGGCAATCTACGTCCTGTCCCCGGCGTGCTGTCCGTGGCCCTGGCCGCCAGAGTCGCCGGCATCCTGCATCTGATCGTGCCCGCCGCCAATGCGGCCGAAGCCGCTCTGGTAGTAGGTCTGCAGGTCCATCCGGCCCACGACATCGGCGAAGCCCTGCGCATCGCTGCCGATCCGGCCAATGCCATCACCGAATGCCATGACCCGGCGGCCCTGCTCCGGCCGCCGGACCTGAACCTCCCGGACTTTGCCGACATCAAGGGCCAGGACCTGGCAAAGCGGGCGCTGGCCATCGCGGCTGCCGGCGGCCATAACCTGATCATGGTCGGCCCGCCGGGCTCGGGCAAGACGATGCTGGCCCGGCGACTGCCGTCGATCCTGCCGAATTTGGAATTCAAAGAAGCCCTTGAGGTGATGAAGCTCTACTCCGTCTCTGGCCATCTGGCCGCCGGGCGGGGGCTGATCACGGTGCGGCCGTTCCGTTCGCCGCACCACACGGTCTCCAATGCCGGACTCATCGGTGGCGGCTCCCATGGCCCCAAGCCCGGGGAAGTGTCGCTCGCCCACCATGGCGTGCTCTTCCTCGATGAACTCCTGGAGTTCAAACGGGAAATGCTGGAACTGCTCCGCCAACCCCTGGAAGATCGGGTGATCACGGTGTCCCGTATCGCCGGCTCGGTCACCTACCCAGCGAAGTTCATGCTCATCGCCAGCATGAACCCCTGCCCCTGCGGCCACCAGCACGATCCCCTCAAAGCCTGCGTCTGCTCACCGGGACAGATCGAGCGCTATTGGAACAAGCTCAGCGGGCCGTTGCTCGATCGCATCGACATCCACCTGATGGTGCCCCGTCTGCGGCAGGACGAGCTGCTCAGCGCCCCGAACGGTGAAGACTCGGCCACCCTGCGGGCGAGGGTCGTGATCGCGCGACAACGGCAACAAGCCCGCTTTGCCGATACCGAGACAAGTTGCAACGCCGACATGTCACCAAGTCAGCTGCGCACGTACTGTCCCCTCGACGACGCGTCCCAGGAGCTGTTACGCCGGGCCATCCAGCACCTCAAGCTCAGCGGACGGGCCTATGATCGCATCCTCAAACTCGCCCGGACAATCGCCGACATCGAAGTGGCAGATGCCGTCCAGGCGGCTCATATCGGTGAGGCCATCCAATACCGGATGCTGGATCGCCCCCGCACGTGACGGTGCCGCAATGCGGCTGACGATGGCAGGGACCTGCCTGCCCGTGCGGGACGAGGGCGAAAAAATGGCCGACACAGACGTCCGCCACTAACCACCTCGCCAAAAAGCCGCCTCTCCAACGTGAGAGCCGCCTTTAGAACATCGTCTTGCCCGAAGTCAGAGTCTCTGGACCCGACCGGAAAGGCAGCCGGTGGCTGGTGCCTCGCCTCCGCCAGGGCGAAACGAGGTCCAAATGATCGGCAACTGACGTTCCAGCCCCGCATTGACGCCGATTGAGACGTCGAGTAAGGCCTGCGACTCGGCGATGCGCCGATCGGATGTGGCGATCAACCGCTCGAACTCGGCAATGGTCACTTCGGATTTCATCGTTTTAGCCTGCCATGACAGGTATTCGGCGTGGGTTACGGTTCGGTTCAACCTGCGCACGGCGGGGGAGCGGCCACCCGGCAGGCCAGCATCGTGACAATGGCAACACACCCGCTTTGTCACCATGGAGAGAGGCCGCAACGGCGGTATGTCACCTAACCGACCTTCGGACAACTGACCATCGGATGCTGCGTCACCAGCCCTGGCCCGGGGCGTGGCAAACTGCGGCTTGTTCATCGCCACTTCGTGTGCCAGCCAGAGGGTTGAAACATGTCTGCTGAAAACCGCTCCGCCCTGCTGATCATCGACATGCAGGTCGGCTTTGCCGATCCATATTGGGGAAAGCGGAACAACCCGGAGGCAGAACACCATGGTGAATAGCTGTTAACTGCGTATCGGCAGGCTAACCAACCAGTCCTGTCTGCCGGACTGACCACGGCTTGGCTGGCGACGGGCGGCATGCCGAGCATGCGCATTTCAGCGACGGAACAGGTCCGCTTTCTCAATCGCCTTTGGACGGGGCACCAAACGGCCGATCCAATGGCCCAAAAGCGGACCAAGACGGCCATGGCGACGAAATCGGGGGTCGCCGGTGCCGTGATGACGGGTAAGACAGGCTCCGGGTATGTCGCCCTCGCCGAACCCGCCAACCAACGCCGTTCGGACACGGGTGCCTCCTCGCCTGCAACATGACGGACCTGCCGGGACACGTGACATCGGAACCTGACGGCGTCGCCGTCCGCACGCTGGTCAAACGGGCCTTGACCCAAATGGGACTGGTTTGGGCCCCGGCCCGGATGGCAGTGAGCCACCGACGCTGGCAGCCATCCACATCGAAATTGTCCGGTGCCAGCGAGACGGTGTAGGCCGATTGGCTGGCGAGCGGTCCTTCGGGCAGATATTTCCGCAACTCCGGATCCGCACCCGGCCCCGGGGCGGCTGAAAACAAGGACAGCGCTTGCGTACTTGTGTCGAGCGGTTCCAATCGGACGCCGATCCCTGCCAAAACAGCCTTCTGCGGACTGGGCACGGGTTGCCAGTCGGAAAGGTCGACCAGCTCTGAATGTAAAGATAAAACACCGTACCTTTTGCCATTTTCACTACCGAACCAGGCCCAGTATGCGGCCAGCCATACATGACCAGTCATGTCACGTCCTCCGGTCAGTATTTAAGCCGTTTTTTGGCGTGACTGCCCTGGACGATGGGCCAATGTGACACCCAAGACACACTAACTTGCCAGCAGCATGGCATACTGAGCGGAATGCCTGATCATTCCCCCCATCCACTCACCAAGCCAGCGATTGAGGGTGCCCAAGCTGACGTAACCCACCATCATGCCTTTCTCGCCCAGGCCACCGAGCGACTCAATGCATCGATCGACTGGCAGGATACGGTCCAAGAGGCTGGCCGTCTGATCGTGCCGATGGTGGCAGATCAATGCATTCTGTTTCTGATCGGGCAAAATGGGGCCATCCACCTGGAAGCGGCCTTTGCCGCCGATCCCGTCCTTGCCGGCAAGCTCCGGCACGTGGGCGAGGCCTTCCTCCAACTTGAGCATCAGATCCAGTTGACGCAGGTGATCGTCACCGCCCACTCGCGGCACATCCCCGCCCCCCTGGGCGCCCTGGGCAGGCAAAACGGTCTCAGCAGCGCTGTCCTGGCACTCATCAACGAACTGGCACCAAACGACCTTCTACTGGTTCCCCTGCTGGTCGGCCATCGGGTCACCGGGGTGATTGCCTACATCCTCACCGCTCCCAACCGCCGGTTCGGCCCGGACGAGCACGGGGTTGCCGAAGCGTTCGCCCGCCGAGCCTCAGTGGCCCTCGATCACGCTCGGCTATACCGCAGGGTGACCGAGGCGGAAGCCTCCGAACGGCGACAGGCACGCCGGCTCGCCATCCTCGTGGAAGTCCTGCAGCACGTCCACGAAGCCGGCTTGGAGGGGATGTCCGGCCTCAACCGGATCGCCGAGCTGGTCGCCGATCTCGTCGGCGAAGGCTGTGGCATCCGCTTGCTATCCACCGACGGTCTATGGCTGGAAACAGTCGCCGTGCATCATCTGGACCCACTCATGCTGCATCGGCTGCAAAGCAGCCTGGCCGCGCGCCAACGGGCTGACGAAGGGCTCAGTGCCGGGGTCCTGAGTTCCGGAGATCCCGTGTTCCAACCGCAAGTGGATCGGGCCGTACTCCTGCAACAAGTCGTCCCGGCATTTCACCAGACGTTGGACGTGCAGCGCATTCAAGGCGTGATGATCGTTCCGCTGATCGTGATCGGACAGACGATCGGGGTCCTGGCCACCCAACAAAATGCCGAGAGCCCGCCGTACACCTTGGAGGACCTACGGATCCTGCAGGCGGTGGCTTCCCGTGTCGCCCTGACGATCCACAACATCCGGTTACGGGAAGCCGGGCAGACCGCACGGCGGCAGGCCGAAGCGACAGCTGACAGACTCGAGCGATTGCAGATGGTCACAGGCCACCTGTCCCAAGCGGTGACTCGCCAGCAGGTCTGTCAGGTCGTCATCGAGCATGGGGTCAAGGCGCTGGGAGCGGATGCGGGCGTCGTCGCCTGGCTCAGTGCCGATGGGACGACGCTGCAATGCCTCAACGCCCCGGAGGACGACGTGGCACGCCTGCATCCGTATGCCCAGTCATTTGCCGTGTCGTTGCAGACCCCACTCTGCGAGGCCGCCCGTCGGCGGAAGCTGGTGATTGTCGAATCCCGGGCGGACCTGCAGCACCGTTACCCCACCTTCGCCATCGCGGACAAGGATTCCGAGATGCACTGCTGGGTCGCCGTGCCCATCTACTGCGAAGACCGAACCTTCGGAGTGCTGGGGATGACGTTTGGGCAGGCGCGCACATTTTCCCCGGAGGATCGGGCCTTCATGCTTGCCCTCGCCCAGCAGAGTGCCCAGGCGCTCGAAAGGGCCGGACTCTTTGAGGCCGAAACAGTCACCCGGCAGCAGGCCGAAGCAGTCCTGCACCGACGCGCCGCCGTTGTCGCCGATGCCACCCGGGAATTACGGATTTCGCTGGAGTCGCTCCAGATGCAGTTGGGCATCACGGGTCGACACCCGGGGCAATCCACCGAGAGCGAGCCGCACCAAGCCTCGGCGGGTCCTGCGATGGCGCTCGCCGAGGGCCAGATCAGCCGGATGACGGCGTTGCTCGACGGTTTGGCGGAGGTCAGCCCGATCGGATCTGCGGACTCCCCGCAGCCGGATCCGCCTAATCATTTTTGAACCGAAACGAAACCACCGCCGCCGCCCGTCTCCCGTAGGCTGCCGCCATGATCGAAAACCTCCTCGATGCGCTGCACTCCTTATCGGCAACCGACTTGGAAACCGCCTGGGTCGAGCGACTGTTGTTAGACTCGTCCGTCAGACTCGACCATCCGCATACGCCGGTGGCCGTTCCACCGCCACGCTATCGGCATGCGGTCGCACACCCGGAAGCCGTGACGACCCCGAGCCACCCATAATTTCCATGGCCGCCCGGTGCGGTTTCGCCATCCCCGCAGCGGATGCTGTGGGCATGCCGGGCCCGAGGCTTCACCCCACCTGACACACGGCCGGTCATCCGACAATGCCGAAAGATCGCCGATGATTGACATCGACCGCTTTCACCCGATCGCGACCCATTTCCCCATCGTGCGCCTGCTGGCGGCCACGGCCGTCACAGGTCGCGACCCTCGCGCCGGTCACGCCAGCCCGGCCAACGTTTCCGATCAGGCCATCCGGTCCACCGGCGGCTTCTGAGGCGGCCTGCCGATCCCGGGCCGCGCCTGCGGATCGGGCCCCGACGGGACCCCGGCTTTGGCATACTGGACCGGAACGATCCACCCCAACACAGGAGTGCCCCCGCCGATGCAATGGCAAAAACCGGCCCTCTATGCCGCCGTGTTCCTGACGATCGTCGGCATCATGGTGACCGTCGCCATCACTCGCTCCACCGGCAAGGGCCATATCGAGGCGGAAATCCGCATCGCCCGACCGGCAGCCGAGGTATTTCCGTGGCTGATCGAGCCTGAAAAGCGGATGCAATGGGTCGATGGTCTGACCCAATCCTCTCTGGATCCCGCCGGTCCGCCGCATCCCGGCACCAGCCTGTCCGACGTCGTCGAAAGCAACGGCGTCACCACGGAAATGCGGGCCATCGTCCGCACGTATGAACCACCCCGGCAACTGGTGACCACGACCGAGACACCGAGCTTCGACCAGACATCCCGGTGCGAGCTGTCCGAATCGGCCGGCACGACGACCGCCCATTGCGTCAGCGACATCAAATTGCATGGCTGGCTCGCCCGCATCCTCGCGGCCAACATCCAAAGGGCAGCCCAGGACAAACTGCTCGCCGACCTGAATCGCCTCAAAACCAAAATCGAGGCGGCCCCCAAACCCTGATCACCCTGAGACGCCGGGCATGCCCCAGAATCGCCAGGGCGGTGGGCGCCCAACGCCTTACTTGGGCTCCCGGATGGCACTGCGCACCCGGCGGAGGGCCCGGGTAGTCGCTTCGACGATGTCCAGCCACCCGGACCAAAGACCGGGCATTCCGGCCAATGGATTGTCCGCCGCCGGATGACGCCGCCCCCGCCCCTTCAACGCCCGGCGCGCCCGCCGACGCCGGTTTGCGGGTACCCTGGAGCATCCAAGTGAGGCGAGCGCATGACCCGACACCAGCGCACCATCATGATCGGTCTGATGACCGGCATGGTTCTGAACGTCTTTGAGATGTCCGTCGTCGGCACCGCCATGCCCAGCGTGGTGGCCGCCATGGGCGGGCTGGCCCTTTACAACTGGGTGTTCACCGCATTCATGCTCACCTCGACGGTGACCCTGCCGATCTTCGGCAAGCTGGGGGACCAGTTCGGCCGCAAGTGGGTCTACTGCGGAGGGTTGGTCGCCTTTCTGGCCGGCAGCATTGCCTGCGGATTGTCCCCCTCGATGGCGTGGCTGATCGCCAGCCGGGCCCTCCAGGGCCTGGGAGCCGGGGCCATGTTCCCCTCGACGATGGCCATCGTCGGCGAGATCTTTTCACCGGCCGAGCGGGGCCGGGCCAGTGCGTACTTCGGACCGGTCTTCCTCGTCGGTGGCCTGCTCGGGCCGGTCATCGGCGGCTTCATCGTCGATGGGCTCGGCTGGCGCTGGGTGTTTTACGCCTGCGTGCCCTTCGGTCTCGCCGCCATGGTGATCATGCTCTCCGCCCTCGAGTCCAAGCCCCGGCAACCGGGCCCGCTGCACCTGGACATCGCCGGAGCCGTCCTGCTGATCACCGCCACGACGCCGATCCTGCTGGCCACCCGGGCCCTCGACAACGGCCTGTCCTGGCAGTCGCCCCAAGTCCTCGGCTTGTTCGCCCTGACGCTATTGGCCGGTGCCGCCTTCGTCTGGCAGGAAAACCGGGCCGTGGCCCCGATCATGCCGATGAGCCTGATGCGGCTGCCGATCTTTGCGGTCTCGGCAGTCACCGAGTTTTTGGAAAGCGGCGTCCTGATCAGTGTGACGATGATGCTGCCACTGCTGGCGCAGGGTGTCATCGGGCTCAGCCCCAGTGCCACGGGCCTGCTGATGACTCCGTTCATGGTCCTGATCATTCTGGCGAACATGGGGACCGGTCAGGCGATCAGCCGCCTGGGCCGCTACCGGTCGCTGGCGATCGCCGGATTCGTCATTCAGTCCATCGGCTTGCTCGCCCTGGCGCTGCTGCCGCCAGGCGGCACCCTGGCCCATATCAGTGCCGGCGTCTTGGCGGCCGTCGGACTGGGCATGCTGATCCCGATCTATACGATCTGCGTGCAGAACGCCGTGCCGAAAGCGCAGATCGGCACGGCGACCGCCGGCATGCAGTTCTTTTCCCAGCTGGGGGAATCGATCGGGGTCACCCTGATCGGGATGGCTTTTTCGACGGCGTTGCTCAAGGCCTTACCCGCATCGTTGCGCCTGGCCGGGATCACCCCCGACTCGGTCGCTGACCTGTTCCGGCCGGAAGCATTGGCCAAAATGGCGCCAACCTCCGTCGTTCAGCTCCGCCAGGCACTCGCCGTCGCCTTCACCCAGGTCTATTGGATCTGGGCCCTGATGGCCATCGCCGCCCTCGTGATCACCGTGACGCTGCTGGCGGACATGCCGTTGCGCAGGGATGAGCCGGTCTTTGACGAAACCGACGAGCTGCCCGTGCCGGGCACCTGAACCCTCCGGACGGCGCCGTCCGGAGGGTTCAGGTGCCACAGCCTTCTTTCGTTTGGCCATCAACTCACTTATAGTAAGTGAGGACGCTGACACCGAAACGGGAGTGACTGATGACTGGTTCCGCACAACGACAGGTGCCCCTGTCCGTACTCGACCTCGCCGTGATCCCGACGGGGTCCAGCATTGGTGAGGCGTTGCGTCACACGATCGCGCTGGCCCAGCACGTCGAACGTCTCGGTTACACCCGCTTCTGGCTGGCTGAGCACCACAACATGCCCTCGATCGCCAGTGCGGCGACCTCGATCCTGATCGGGCAGGTGGCGGCGGCGACGGAGTCGATCCGGGTCGGGTCCGGCGGGATCATGCTGCCGAATCACGCCTCGCTGGTCATCGCCGAGCAGTTCGGCACGCTGGATGCCCTGTTTCCCGGCCGCATCGATCTCGGCATCGGCCGGGCACCGGGAACGGACGGGGCCACGGCCCGGGCCCTGCGCCGTTCCGCCGCCGCCATGGCCGTCGATGACTTTCCCCAGCAACTCCTGGACCTGCGGTCGTTCTTTTCCGGCGACTTTCCGGTCGGCCACCCGTTCAAGGGGATCACGGCCGTGCCCGGACGTGGTGCGGACGTACCGATCTGGCTGCTGGGGTCATCGACCTACAGTGCCCAGGCGGCAGCGGCGATGGGCCTGCCCTTTGCCTTCGCCCACCATTTCAGCGCCCAGGCGATGATGCCGGCGTTGCAGGCGTATCATCAGCATTTCCGACCGTCGGCGACGCTAGCCAAGCCTTACGTGATCGTCGCCACCGGCGTCGTCTGTGCCGAAACGGACGAACGGGCCCGCTGGCTTGCCCGTCCCGGAGAGCTGATGTTCGCTTGGGCGGCGACGGGCCGTCACGGCACCGTCCCCAGTCCCGAAGCAGCCGCCGCCCACGCCTGTACCGCCCAGGAAACGGCGATCATCGAGATGCAGCGGGCAGACCGCACGGTCGGCAGTCCCGCCACGGTGCGCAAGAAACTGGACGCCCTGCTGGCCCTGCCACCCGCCGACGAGATCATGGTCATGAACCAGATCGCCGATCACACCGACCGGGT
>JACMPN010000226.1 GCA_014377495.1 Candidatus Sericytochromatia bacterium | reverse complement strand
TCGCTCTCGGCCCTGACCGTCGCAGCCACTCTCTCGGTGACGCTCCTGTCCGGCTGCCCCGCCGCCAATCCGGCCAATCCGACACCAGGCACAACCAGTTCCGGCAAACCTGCCAACATGCCCGGCGGCATCCCGTCCGGCACCACTCGCAAGGCCTCGGATGCCGCCACAGCCACCCCGACTCCCTCCGGTCGGCCCAGCACGCCGGACACGTCCAGCCGGGCCACCATCCAAGGCGTCATTTTCGATGACCTCGGCAGCCGCCTCAACGGCGTCACCGTCACCGGCAAACTGCTCGGCGCCGGCACCTTCGATAACGGCTCGGACACCCTGAGTGTCGTCACCCAGATTGGGTCATACGCCCTGAACGGTGCCCCGACCGGCGCCACCATCCTCGTCACCGCACACAGGGCCGGCTTCACGACCCGCCAACAAACGATCGTCCCGCTGGCCAACCTCCAGGGCGACACCTCGATCAACCGCGTGACTTTCGGCCAGACTGCCGCGGGTGCCGTGGACACCGTCTATGCCCTGTCCGACAAGCCGGAGGTGATCAGTTTCTCGCCAGCCAACGGCACGACCGGCATCGCCACAGGCACGACCGTCATATTGACCTTCAATGAACCCGTCAACACGGCCGACGTGGAGTCAGCCTTTGCCGTGTACGTCGCCGGACCCCGGAACGACATCGCCGCAGCCGACATGACCAATCCCAACACGTCCGACCAAGGCCGCTATACCCTGAGCACCAATCAGGGACTCCTCTATACGTATGACCCGAACAAGGACAACGGCGATACCACCAACGGCACCCGCAGCCGGGTGCGCTTTTCGAGTGCCCCGATATACGACAGCGCCAGCTTCACGTCAGCCTGGACCAACAGCAATCAGACAGTCACGTTCACATTCCGGCCAGGGGCTCATCTGCCGTCAGACAAGGATGCCAGTAGAGTCCCCCTGTATGCCGTTTCCTTCAAAGACACGACGATTCGGGATGCTGCTGGCACCGGCCGCTCCGACGCCTGATTCCGCATCAGTCCAGCCCAGGTCGGCCGTGTCGGCTTCAAGTTCACCGTCGCCACCGACACCACGGCCCCCCGACTGAATGCCGTCGCTGCCGTCAACCAAGACGACAAGGACGACACGTCGACCGAAGACGTGCTCCAGGCCCAGTTCTCCGAGACAATGGCCCTGTTCCCGGGCAACATGGGTGGGGTCTCGATCCCAGCCGACAGCCATGCCGGCTACGTCACCCGCAACACGAACTTCCGCTATTTCGTCAGCCCCGTCGGCAGCACCCAGTTGGGGGACGGCAGCACTACGCTGCCCGGTGGCATCGATTTTGCCCTGCCCAGCAGTCAGCTGAGTGGGTGCACGCCCCGGAGCGCCCGCTTCGATGACGGTGATCCGAGCCGGATGACGATCGAACTGGCCGCACTGCAAGGCGTGACGGCCGGGGGCGCTGTGTTTGGGGCGACTGCCACAGCTACCGGGGGCGGCGCCGGCGGGGCCACGCTGACCGATGCGACGAACCTGGTGACCGGGGACCTGGTGATCATCGCCGGGGCCGTCGCCAATACGCAGCGTATCACCGGTGTCACCGGCAACGTCGTCACCTGGGGCAGCGGCACGGGGATCGTCCGGGCCGCCAACGGGCAAACTGACGCCTTGTGGACGACGGCCAACACGGGCGGTGCTGCCAACGGGGCCATGACGATGACCGTGGCGAGCTCGGCGGGATTGGCGGTGCATGATGTCGTCATGCTGAACGGCAACCAACGGGTCCGGATCACGGCCATTCTTGCGACCGGCACGATCACCTTCGCCCCGGCCCTGACGGCAACCATCCTGGCCGGAGACCCAGTCGCCTTCCAGAGTGCAGCCATGGGCGCCGGCTCCGGCTTCAGCACCGGCAACAACGTCTGGCTGATGGGTGGCTCGGGGATCATCGATCCGGCCGGCAATGAGCTTGAAACCAGCAACAATGTCCACATCCGGAGCGGCATCGCCATCTAGGCCGAACCCGAAATGCAGCGACAAGCGGGCGGTCACGACATCGTGACCGCCCGCTTGTCGCGACTACTCGCCGGTCACCCGACGGAACGTCGCCGAGTACCGGAGCGGACCCTTGAAAGGCTGTGTCTCCACCGCTCCCTGTACAGTCAGTGTGCGGTCATCATCGGACAACCGAAAGCGCAGCGTCCTGACCAGCCCGTCTACCCGTGAGATTTCTGACAGCGTGTTGGCCGTCAACATATGAGTCACCGTGGTGGCCATGCCCTTTTCGGTGAACGTGGCCGGCGTCCCATCCAGTCGGGACATGCGGATGGGCTGGTCATCTTTCTGAATGCCGACGGCATTGTCCCTGATGACGATTTTCACCCGTTTCGGCAACCAGGGGGACCCGTGCATCTTGGCCCGCATCCTGGTCCGCAGTCCGGCGTCAAAGGGCGCCGTGATGCGATCCACGTCGGCATCGTTCGCTTTCCGCTCAGCCGCATCGCCGGCATAGGAAAACGTCCCGGCGAACGCCTTTGTGTCCACGGCTCCGGCGTTTGGCGCCATGACGACGACGGCACAGAGTAGGACGGGCAACGTCCGGCGGATCAGGGCCATTGGTCAGCTTCTCCCTGGCGATCATGGATTCCCACCAGCATAAACGGGGATCTGTCTTGTACCGAGAGAGCAGCGGGCGGACAATGCCCAGACTGCCATCTGCCACCGAAAGGCCGCCCCATGCCCGACCCTTGGGTTCCCGAACAATACAATCGCTTTCGTCAGGAACGCATGCAACCCTTCGAGGCGCTGGTCGCCATGATCGAACCCGCACCGGACATGCGGATGGTCGATCTCGGCTGTGGGACGGGTGAACTCACGGCGCAACTGGCCAAGCGATTCCCCGACTCCCGGGTGCTGGGCATCGACAGTTCCGAAGCCATGCTGGCCAAAGCCAAGCCTCTGACCAGCCCGCACGTCCGCTTCGAACAACAGGACATACAGGCGTTTGACGGGTATGCCGACTACGACGTCATCTTTTCGAATGCGGCCTTCCAATGGGTGCCGGACAACGAGGCGATGATGGATCGCCTGCTCAAAGGCATGAAGCCGGGCGCCCAACTCGCCGTGCAGATGCCAAAAAACGACGATCACCTCTCCCACACGATCGCCGCCCTCATCGCCACCGAAGCGCCCTTTCGGGACTGGCTGAACGGCTACGTACGGGAAAGCCACGCCCTCACCTTGGAACGTTACGCCGAACTGCTCCAGAACCACGGACTGAAACACGCGGTCTGCCTCGAACGCATCTACGGCCACGAACTCAGCAGTACGGCCGACATCGTCGAATGGGTGCGGGGCACCCTGCTCACCGCTTACCTGGGCCGACTGCACCCGGATCAGGGCAATGTCTTCGTCGCCGCCTACCGCGAACGGCTGCTCCATGCCATGGGCAGACAGACCCCTTACTTCTATCCCTTCCGCCGCATGCTCCTCTGGGCAAGGAAACCGTTCATTTAAGGTGCCGGCCACACCGCAAATCCTGTCGGACAGGCAACCACGGCGAAGATTCGGTTAAAGGCCGGCAATGGCTGACGAATCCTGGGATTGAGTGACGGGGCAAGGGTTCTTTCGCGCGCCCACTTGTCTGGTCACGCCCGAACCGGGTCGGGGCGCGTGTTATACTGCCACCCGCATAACTGAAGACATGCCGCAGGTATTTTGATGGTCGCCTTTTCACCCAGTGCCCAGGCTAAGCTGGACGCCCTCGTGCCGAAGTATCCGAACAAGCAGGCGGCGACGCTGCCCGCACTCTGGGTCGCCCAAGAGGAGTTCGGCTGGCTCAGCCCCGACGCCCTCAAGGCCGTGGCGGACTTTCTGGAACTGCCGCCCAGCCAAGTCTACTCAGTGGCGAGCTTTTACACGATGTACATGCTCAAGCCCGTCGGCCAGTTCCTCATCGAGCCCTGCTGCAGCATCGGCTGCTACCTCACCGGTGGTGAGGAGATCCACCAGTACATCCTCGACAAGCTGGACCTCAAAGAGGGCCAGACCACCCCGGACGGCGTCTTCACCGTCCGGCGGGCGGGGTGCCTCGCCTCCTGCGGGACCGGGCCCTGCCTGCAGATCAACGGGGACCGCTACGTGGAAAACCTCACCCACGAGTCGGTCGATGCCCT
>JACMPN010000225.1 GCA_014377495.1 Candidatus Sericytochromatia bacterium | reverse complement strand
TCGCCGCCCTGGCCATCGCTGCCGAATTCCTCGGCGCTTTGGGGCTGATCACCGGCCTGCTCGGCCGAGTCGCCGCGTTCGCGATCATGGTAACCATGGCCGTTGCGGCGTTGACGGCCCACCTGTCCAACGGGTTTTTCATGAACTGGAAGGGCAACCAGAAGGGTGAAGGCATCGAATACTTTATCCTGGCGATCGGCCTGGCAATCACGGTGATCATCAACGGTAGCGGGGCACTTTCTTTGGACCGTTTCCTGTCGGCCCGGGCGGATCGTTAGGCGCCGGTGAAAGCAGTGACACAGGGTGCGCTGCCTCGAGCGGCGCTCGGCGGTCCTTGGGCAGATCCCCACTGTCACGCTACAGTGCGGACAATCACGGAGGTACATACCTATGTCGCCGTCACCGGAGCCCTGGACGCCCATTCCCCAGGACGTTTCGCTGCTGCCAGTCTTACGCCACCTGGTGTTGGCTCAGAGCCAGGTGGCGCGGATGGGGAACCGGTTCGTCGAGACCCATGGCCTGACGATGCCGCAGTTCGATGTCGTCGCCACACTGGGGGATACCCCGGGACTGACCTGTAAAGAGCTCAGTGAGCAATCTCTGACCACCAAGGGGTCGTTGCTGCCGCTGCTCGATCGCCTTGAAGCCAAGGCCTGGGTCAGGCGGTCCAAAGGCGAGAAAGACAGTCGCCAGACCATCGTGTCGCTGACGGATGCTGGACAAGCCCTGTATCAAGCGGTGTTTCCAGCCTTTGTCGACGTCATGAATCAGAAATTGGCACTGTTGACGCCGGAAGAGCGGGACGAACTGGTCAGGCTCCTGAAAAAGCTCGACGAGGTATTTCGCTAAGCCTGACGTGGCGGTCGGCGTCGACTACGATGACTTCGCTGTTACTGACTGAGGACCCTGTTATGACCATCCACGAACTGATCGCCAGCCGTCGCACCACGTTTCAATTTCAGGACCGTCCTGTGCCCGATGCGCTCATCCAGCGGGCCCTGGAAGCGGCCCGGTGGGCGCCGAATCACAAACTTACCGAGCCTTGGCGCTTCATCGTGCCCGGACCCGTGATGAGCCGCAGGCTCGCCGAACATTTTGCCAGCCGCCTGGGAGCCAAGCTGCAGGCCAAAGGGATCGACGAGGCCGACATCGCTGCCAAACAGGCGGCGTTTCTTGCCGGTCCGGCTTCCCGGCCACCCTGTCAGATGGTGGTCTACACCATCCGTGAAGGCAACGAGCGGCAGCAGAAGGAAGACTTCGCCGCGACCTGCTGTGCCGTCGAAAACCTCATGCTGGCCGCCTGGTCCGAAGGGGTCGCCAGCGGCTGGAAGAGCTTCGATGATCCGACAGCCTATGCCCTCTGCGACCTGGATCCGACCCTCGTCCAGATCGTCGGCCTGTTTCAATTGGGCTACCCGCTGCACGAGCGGCAGAGTCAACGGCAACCGATCAATGAAAAAATCATCCGCACGGCCTAGACCCTCGCGCCGTCAGCCCCGCCATCACAATCCGGCCCACCCTGCGACGCCGCAGGATCGGGATCTCTGGAGGAACCCACGTGACCACACTGATCACGACGCCCGGTTACCATGCCCACGTCTATTTCCAGCTCGCCGACGAAGCGGCGATGGCGCTGTTGCAAGCCAAAGCGGAGGTGGATCTCGCCGGATTGGCCACGGTCCATTCCCTCCGGCGGAAGCCCGTCGGCCCCCATCCCTGGCCGATGTTCGTCGTTGAATTCGCCCATCCCCATCGGACGCCGGTCATCGACTGGCTCCAGGCCCATCACGGCACGCAACCCGTCCTGCTGCATCCCGATTCGGGGGATGATCTGGCCGATCACCGGGATCACGCTTGTTGGCTGGGTGAACGGCAGGCGCTCGACCTGTCCTTTTTCAAGACCCCGTAACGAGACAGCAGGGTGTTTCAATCGATCAGGTGGTGCGTCCGGCCAGCGCCGGTCGAGGTGCCCGGGCGTCAAAGGCCAGCGCTGCATGACGCACCACATTGTCGAACAATGGCAGTCCCTGGCCAAATGTCGGCACAGGCTGGCCCGCCCGCTTCAGGTCTGACTTGAGGCGAGTCCAGTGCGGGTGGTTCGTGAAGTCCAAACAGGCCTCGGGATGCGGCATCATGCCAAATATCCGACCCGTCCGGTCGCATGGGGCGGCGATGCCCTGCGGTGAGCCGTTGGGGTTGGCAGGGAACTTCTCGGTTGGTGCCCCAGTCCCGTCGACATACTGCACGGGCACCTGACCGTCGAGGATCAGCCGGCTGATCAAACCGGCCGGGGCCACCAGTTTGCCCTCCCCGTGACGGGCCGGCAGATACAGCGACGTGAGGCCCCGGGTGTAGACACAGGCAGATGCTGGCGAGACTCCCAGGTTGACCCAACGGTCCTCAAAACGGCCGGAGTCATTCCCCGTCAACGACACCTGAACAGTACCGACCGATCCGTTGCCCGGCAGGAGGCCCAGTTTTACCAGCGTCTGAAAGCCGTTGCAGACACCCCAGACGTATTTGCCGTCGGCGATGAACCGTTGCAGATCATCCCACCAGGCGGAATACCGGATCCGGTTCGCCAGGGCCTTGCCGGAACCCAGGTGATCACCAAAGGAAAAACCGCCCGGCAGAGCCAGAATATGGTGATCGTGCAGATCGACGTCGCCGGCCATCACGTCGTTGAGGTGGGCGATCGTCGGCTGGGCGCCTGACAAGGCAAAGCCCCGGGCCATTTCCATCTCGCAGTTGATGCCGTGGCCCGTCAGCACCAAGGCCCGCACAGTCTTCCCCTTCAGCATGTCAGTCCCTCCTGCCAGACCTGCTTCAGGTCAGACAATGCCAAGTCGATCACGGCCCGTGGATCTGTGCTTTTCAGGTGCAATCGGGCCGCGTCCGTGACTGTCCCGATGGCCCGACAGCAATGGCCCTGCATGATCGTTTCAAACGCCGACTGGTCCTTAGCCATCACCGTGACGACATGGCGACCGGCAGACTCGCCAAATAGCAGCTCATCGACCCGCATACAGCCATCGGTCGGCACGGCATCCAGATCGATGGCCAATCCCAGCCCACCGGCGAAGGCCATCTCGGCCAGGGCGACTGCCAGTCCGCCTTCGGAGCAGTCGTGGCAGGAGACGACGAGCTCGGCCATCATCGCCTGGTGCAGGGCCAGATACCGGCTGCGATTCGCCGGCACATCCACAGTGGGGACGCCGGCGCCAGACCAGCGGCGCTGCTGGGCGTATTGGGAACCGCCCAACTCCGGCAAGGTCACACCCAGCACGTACACTTGGTCCCCGGCCGCTTTGACGTCCATGGTCACGGCCTTGCGGATGTCCGGATGCTTGGCGATGGCCGAGACCAGCAGGGTGGGCGGCACGGAGATGGTGCCGTCGGGCCCATGGTAATCGTTTTTCATCGAGTCCTTGCCCGAAATCAACGGCGCCCCGAAGCCGATTGTGGCCTCATACAGGCCCGTGCAGGCCCGCACCAGTTGGGCGAGCTTGTGGCGACCGTCGGGATTGCTGTTTGGGTGGTGGATCGGGTC
>JACMPN010000021.1 GCA_014377495.1 Candidatus Sericytochromatia bacterium | reverse complement strand
GCCAAAGAACGGGCGGCCGTCGAGAGCATCGAGAACGCGCTCGGGTTTGTCTCGCCCCGCATGGCCGAGTTTGCCGATTTGGAGACCTTGGGCGCCATCAAGTACCAGTTCGCCGCCGTGCAGGCGTTGTTCCAGAACGTCGTCCAGCGGGTGATGCGCCGCCTTTATCAAAAGACGACTGTCGACCGGCTGCAACTGCACCAGTATTACGAGTTTCAGCCTCGTTACGGTGGCAAGACCCTGGCCATTGCCCGGGAACTGGGCGCGAAATTCGGGGCGGGCCGGATGACGGTCCCCGGAGTGGCCGGGGATTTTCAGGATCCGGCGGGATTTTACGCCGCCCGCCCCGACTGGCTCGGTCGCGAGGCGGAAGAGGTGCCGTGCGGGTGGATCCACGGGGACCTGAACCTCGCCAACATCCTGCTGGACGAGACAGGCAACACGTGGATGATCGATTACGTCTGGACCCGGGTCGGCCATGCCGTGCAGGACATCGCCAAACTGGAAAACGACCTGAAGTTCATCAAGGTCCCCTTAGCCGATGATCCCGCATTACAACGGGCGATCGATTGGGAGCGCCTGCTCCTCGCGGATGACGACCAGTTGGCACCGGCTCCGGCGCTGCCGGCCAGGTTGGCGGCAGACCCAGCCATCGCCAAGGCTCAGGCGGCGATCACGATTTTGCGGGACCTGCGGGCGGCGATGCTGCGGGATGCGGGCCTCGCTGCGCCCCTGTCGGCACGGCACTACTGGCTGGCCCAGTTGCGGTACAGCGCCCACACCCTGACGTTTGACGAGTCCGATGTGCGCCAGAAACGCTTTGCCTTGGCCAGCACGGCGTTGCTGGCGGAACGATTGAGGTAACGGCATGTCTGCCCGTACGTCCATGAGCCATCCCATCCGCCTCGACCTGATCGACGGCCGTGTCGTCGGTGTGCCGGGCCGGATCGGGATGACCTTCGCCCCCGGCAAAATCGGCCCCAGCGTCCAGGGGTATCAGTGGGATCGGCATCTCGAAACGGATCTGGCCCGATTGCGTGAAACCTATGGCGCCACCACCCTCGTTTGCCTGGTGGAACCCCATGAACTGACGTTCATGCAGATCGAGAACCTGCCGGCGCGGGCGACCCATCACGGCCTGCACTGCATCGAATTCCCGATCGTGGACGTCTCGATCCCCAGGGCGATCGGGCCGTTTCACGCCCTGATCCTGGAGGTCTGCCGGCGCCTGACGGCAGGTGAGACGGTCGCCGTCCATTGTCGCGGGGGCTTGGGCCGCACCGGGATCGTGGCCGCCAGTTGTCTGATCCAACTCGGCCTGGCCGCACCGGATGCCGTCCGCCTGGTCCGTGAGATGCGGCCGGGCACCATCGAAACCCGGGAACAGGAAGACTTCGTCGTGCAGGTGTTCGCACCCCTGGTGCACGACGACGGCCGATAGGGATTTCAGGACCAGGGACCACGTCGAACGACCTCCCCGATGGTGACCTGACGACGCCGATCACCGCCTCCCGATATCGCCACAGACGTAGCGGAAAGGGCTCAGGGGGCCGGCCTCACATCGATCGCCCCGTTGCTGACGGCCAGATCGATCGACCAATGAGGCTCCCGCTCGTCGAAACCCTCCGACGTGTAGGTCTGCCCTTCCTGCTTGAGGCCGGAGATGGTGAGCGTCCCGACGCCACTCGTGACGTCGATCCGGACCGGCACGGCCGGCGGGATGATCAGCGTGGCGGCGCCGACCCCACCGCGGATGTCCGCACTGGCCGACCGCCGCAGGGTGCCGCCAAAATCGAGGTAGAGGGATCCGGCGGCGCCGTCCACCTTCAGGTGGCGGGTATTCGTATGACTGAGGCCTTCGATCCGGCAGTCGCCGGCACCGGCCTGGACGATCATGTCCTTCATGGCGGTCTGATTGGGTGTGTCGAAGTGGATGTGGGGGGCACTGACCCCGACGCCCAGGTTGAGTCCGGCCAGTTGCAGGCCGCCGAGGCTCCAGTCGCCTTTCAGGTCACTGGCGGTGACGTCGAGCAGCACGGGTGTGGCGGCCCCGAGACGCACGTCCCAGCGGTTCGTCGACCCGTCGGGCAACGTGCGGCCACTGGGCAAACGCTGGATCACCTTGGTCAGGGTCCCCGTCTCCCGGACTTTGGGGGCCAGGTCCGCCACGTTCGTCCGCACGGTCGCCGACATGGCGTCAGAGGCACCGCCCGTCACCGTGAAGGAGTCGCTGACCGGCAGTTGAAACTGGATCAGGCGCAGCTCGGTGCTGGCCGGGATGCGGACGTCATAGGGCTTTTCGGGTCCCATGTCGGCTTTGCAGCCCCATAGCGCCGTCGCGATCACCCACCACGTCTGCGACCGTTTCACCGTGTGCCCTCACCGATTGCGGATAGAAGTCAGACAGAGCATACCAGTCATCCCGATCCGACCGACGGGCTGTCTGTGCCCGTTCCGGACGAGCGTTGGCACCCGCAACGGGACGGTGGGCCACACCGGCCGTTCCCCGGCACGTTCCGTTCATCCCGGCGGATGCTGGCTGTGTCCAGCCGTGAAAGACTGCCGCCGGGAGGATGCGGGCATTGCGAACAGCGATTTTTTCTCTGGAGACGGCCGTCGGACCGATGACGGCGCCCCTGGCCGTGCTGGCCCAACGGCAGGGGATCGGGGCCATCGTCTGGGAAACGGCCGGGGCCCGGCTGCGCATTCGCTTCGACGAGGCGGCGGTCGATCCGGATAGCCTGAGGACCTGGCTACAGGAGGCCGGCTACACCGTGACCGTGACGACGCTGCTGGCGCCCGACACGATGATCGTGCCCCCCCCGGCCACGCTGGCCCCGACATCCGAGGCGCCTTCCTTGGCTTGGATCGAGATGATCCCCGATGCGTGAGCGGACGGCCTGCCTTGCCGCTCAGACGCAAGGATGATGTGCCCAAACGGACCCAGTGCCGGAGAAGAGCGGTCGGGGCCAAGATGCCCAATGCGGGCAAACCCGGCCACCCCCGACATTCAGGCCCTGTGGGGGGACACAAGCGGATTGAGAGGGACGACCGGCAGCCTTTCAACGGGCTCCGGTCCAGCGGCGGGAAGGGGAGACGGCAGATGGAGAGCTCGCTTGGAACTGCTTGGTCGGGAACGTCCGGTCGGATCCGTCGCCAGCCAGCCCGGTTGCCGGTAGGGCATTCGCGCCGCCTGGCCCGCCAGGACTCGCCCCAGCAGGGCGATTTTGCCGGCGCGTTGGTGGTAGGCCTCGCCAGGTGTGTTGTCGCCAGCAAACCCCTTTTTTGTGAAAGAAGCACATATGTCTGCGCGATCAGCCCCTGCTAACGTGACGTTTGCCCCTGGATTGTCGGGTCACAGAAACGCCGAGGTGCTCGGCCTAAAAGGTGGAAGCCAGACGCGAACCTGAAACATGGTGCCGCTGGTGACTTGGATAAGGAGGGATTATGGGTAAGCCTGCATCTTGCCGTTTCGCTGGCCTGGCGGTAGCGGCAGTGTTGGCCAGTGGGAGCTTGTTGGCTAGCTGTGGCTCGCCATCACCCACGGTCGGAAAAACCTTTAGCCCTAGCCAAGCGGCCGCACCGACGGTGACGTCGCCGGCCAATCCGGTAGGGTCCAATGGACAAAACGTCGGTCTGCCCCCGGCTTCGGGCACCGACGCTGCGATGAACCAGGTGATGCCGACGACCACAACGGTCCCGGTTTCACCGCTGGGTGGCGCAATCGGTGCACCCTTGGGTGCCGGGATCGGGTTCGGCGGTGTGCCCGGTGGTCTGCCAGTCATCCCCGCTGCGCCCGGCTTAGCCGGGTTCGGTCTGCCGCCTGTGCCGATCGCAGCCGCCGCAGGTCCCATCGCTGCAGGCCTGGGGGCGGGCATCCCGGCCATCCCCCTGGCAGACGGCACGCCGCTCGTCGGCAACAGGCTGATCGCCTTTGTGTCGAACCGCAACGGCAACGATGACATCTTCCTGTATGACGTCATCACCACTGCCTACAATCCGCTGCCCAATGCCAATACGCCGCTGGCTGAAACAAACCCGGAAATCAGCGCTGACGGCCGGTTCATGGTCTACCAGACCACCCGGAACGGCAACGCCGATATCCTCCTGTACGACATCCTGACCGGCTCGATCGACACCCTGCCGGACATCAACACCCCCGCCTTCGAAGGGCAGCCTTCCGTCAGTGCCGATGGCCGCTTTATCGCCTTCGTCACGGATCGGGTGGGCAGTCTGGACGTCAACCTGTACGACCGCCTGACGGGGTTCCTCAACCCGCTGAGCCGCTTCAACACGCCTGCTCCGGAAACCCATCCGGATCTGAGCGCGTCGGGTCGCTTCATCGTGGCTGAGACCGCCCGTGCCGGCAACCTGGACATCCAGTTCTACGACACGATCACCGGCCTTTATGATCCGCTGCCCCAGGTCAACACCGCCGCCATCGAATCTCTGCCGTCGGTCAGCGCCGACGGTGCCACGATCGCCTTCGTTTCCGACCGCTACTCCAAGACCTTCAGCGTCCACTCGGGTACCCATCCCAAGCCGGAGCCGCTAGTCGCCAACCTCGACGTTTTCCTGTACGATCGTGCCTTCGGGGCGCTCGACAACCTGCCGGTCGTCAATTCACCCTTTGTTGAATCGGACCCCGACCTGAGCTTTGACGGCCGTTTCGTCGCTTTCTTCACCAATCGGGTCGGCAATGGCGACATCCAGCTGTACGACCGGGTCACCAACTTCATCGATCCGCTCATCGCCCTGAACAGTCCGAATGCCGTGGAGTTCCAGCCGTCTATCGCCGACGTCGTGTCGTTCGGTGCTGTCGGTGGACTGCCTGGCCTGGCTGGCGGTTTGGTTCTCTAACCAAGCCATAGCCTCGCCGCAAGGCGAGGCATTCCTTATCGATCATTAACCATCCCGGTTGAACACCCCAACCAGGTCGTGGGGGGAGGGGGGGGGG
>JACMPN010000224.1 GCA_014377495.1 Candidatus Sericytochromatia bacterium | reverse complement strand
TTGCATCTTTATTGCGGAATTAATATTGGTTGAATCGTGTGACGGTGTGGACCCGGCGTGCGTCACCCCCAGCCTAATCCGAAACGTTACGCCGGCCGGGTGGATCTTCGGGCTGACGGGGTCGCCAGGCCCGCCGGTGGGTACTCCAGACAACACCCGTGGGGTCGAGCTCCTGAAAGACTTTCAGGACGGGTCGCGGGATGGCCCAGCGGCCATTGGCCGTCTGGCTGAGGTGTTCGATGCCGAACAGCTCCCGGATGCCCCAAAGCGCCTGCTTTTGGCTGAGGCCGCCCGTCTTGCGGAACATACTCAGCATCCAGTGGGCGATGGCCCATTCGGGTTTGACGTCGGGCGGGATCACGCGCCGGGCGTGGCGCTCTCCCTGGACCAGACCGAACATACGGTCTTCCAGCCATTCATCAGGGTTGGCGTGGTTCATGTCTGCATCCGATCAGCCCGTAGACACCTGATGCGTCAATCGTCATAACGAAACGCGTATCAGCCATTGTCCCAAAGACGCGCCTTTGCGTGAAGCTGTCGTCGGGTGGATCGGGGCCTATTCGCAGGTCCGGGCCAGGCCGATTAAACGGTTTCCTCCGAGAGGCTGCCCGTCGTGTGGGGCAGGTTCGGCGCATGGCCATGGCCGTTGCCGTTCGACGCCGTACCGCCCCCTTTGGGCTTTTTGCCCATCAACCGACGCATCGCCAGCACCCCATCATCGACCAGCGTGTAGATGACGGGGACGACGACGAGGGTGAGCAGGGTCGAGGTGACGAGACCGCCGATGACCGCCACGGCCATCGGGGCCCGGCCCTCGGAGCCGACCGTCAGCCGCATGGCCACAGGAACCATACCGGCGATCATGGCGATGGAGGTCATCATGATCGGCCGCAACCGCACGGGACCCGCCTTCATCAGCGCCTCGAACCTGGGCACGCCCTGGTTGCGCAGGGTGATCGTGTAGTCGATGAGCAGGATGGCGTTTTTGACGACGAGGCCCATCAGCATGACGATGCCGATCATCGACATCATGCCCAGCTCCTCATTGGCGATGAAGAGACCGAAGAAGGCCCCGCTGAAAGCCAGCGGCACGCTCATCATGATCGTGAACGGGTGCAGGAAATGCTCGAACTGGGACGCCAGAATCAGGTAGATGAAGACGATGGCCATGACCAGGGCCATGATCAGATCCTTGAAGGAATCCTGCATCCGTTCCGCTTCACCCTCGAACTTGAAGGTGACGCTGGGCGGCAGGCCGATCGTCTTCATCACCTCACCCAGCGGGTAGACGACGTTGCCGGTGGAGGTGCCGGGCACCGTGGCGGCGTAGACGGTGATCTGCCGGGTCCGGTCATACCGCTCGATCCGGGTCGGACCCATGGCGTAGCTGAGGTTCGCCACTTGGCCCAGGGAGACCGGGCGGCCGGTGCTGCCCGTCAGGCTGAGGTTTTCCAGGGTCGCCATGTCGTAGCGGGCGGCATCCGTCAGCCGGACGCGGATGTCCACGTCCTTGGTCGGCAGCCGCAGCTTGGAGGGCGTGTCGCCCTGACTGGCCAGGCGCATGGCATAGGCGATCGTGCTGGCGGAGACGCCCGCCTCGGCCGCTTTCTGCTGGTCCAGCTCGATGTGGAACTCCCGCTGGGCGACGCTGCTGCTCGTGTCGGTATCGATGACGCCGGGCAGTTTTTTCATCTCGGAGACGACCCTGTCGGCCCAGTAGCTCAGCTCGACCAGGTTTTCGCCTTTGAGCTTCAGATTGACCGCATAGGCACCGTTACCGTCATCGACGGCGCGGAACTCCTGGATGGCGATCTTGGCCCCGGAGAGACTCCCCAAGGCTTTGCGCACGTCGTTCTGGATGACGAAAACGGAGACTTTGCGGCCTTCGGACTTCGATCTGCAGGTGACGCCCACGTTGCCCGTGTCGACGATGCCGGACCGGACCGACCCGGCCGTGGCGACGGTGGTCTTGGTCAGGGGCACCGTGTGCAGCCGGCGCTCGATCTCCTGGATCATGGCCGTGGTTTTTTCCATGGAACTGCCCGGGGGCATCTTCACGGTGACCTGGAACTCGTCACGGTCGTTCTTGGGGACGAAGCCCTTGGGGACGAGCCCGATGATCGGAAAGCTGATCAGGAAAAAGCCGATGGCCAGGGCAATAATCGACTTGCGGTGGGTCAAGGCCCAGTACAGGGCGGGCACGTAGGCCTTGGCGTACCAGGAATCGGCCTCTTCCAGCTTGATCGGCACTGGTTTCAGCCAGTAAGCCGCCAGCATCGGGGTCAGGGTCCGGGCCACGACAAGCGAGATCAGCACGGCACAGCTGACCGTCAGGCCGAACTGGCGGAAAAACTGACCGACCATGCCGCCCATGAAGCCGATCGGCAAAAAGACGGGGACGATGGAAAAGGTCGTCGCCACGACGGCCAGACCGATCTCGTCGGAGGCCTTCATCGCCGCGTTGTAGGGCGTTTCGCCTTGTTCCATGAAGCGGAAGATGTTCTCCAGATCGACGACGGCATCGTCGACGAGGACGCCGACGACCAGCGACAGGGCCATCAGGGACATCATGTTCAGCGTGAAGCCGAGCATGTACATCATCGTGTAGGTGCCGATGATCGAGGTCGGGATGGCGATGGCGGCGATCATCGTGCCGCGGAAGACCCGCATAAAGGCGAAAATGACGATGACGGCGAGCACGGCCCCAATGAGCAGCTCGTCGATGCTGGATTCCTTGGCGTCCAGGATGAACTTGGTCATATCGAAGGCCATGGCCAGCGTCACACCCGGCGGCAGCTGCGTCTGGAGCTTGGCGACCGCCTTTTTGACGTCCGCACCGACCTGGACCGTGTTCGTGCCCGATTGCTTGGTGATCGAAAAGGCCAGGGCCGGTTTGCCATTCAGCCAGCTCTTCGCCCGCTGTTCTTTATAGCCGTCGATGACGGTGCCCAGATCGCCGATGGTCACCTGACGGCCGCCCAGGACAGTGACGGGCAGCGTTTCCAATTCGGAGGCGGTGGTGAAGGCGTTCGTCGTCCGCATCGTGATTTCGCTGGACCGGTTGGTCAGCTGTCCACTCGGCAGGTTGAAGTTTTCCGCCTTGAGCATGTTGGCGACCGTAGCCAGGCCGACGCCGTACTTGCGCAGCAAAACCGGGTCGATGGTGATCTGGACTTCGCGTTCCAGGGCCCCGGTGATGTTGATGTCGGCCACACCGTTGATCTGTTCCAGGCGGGGCTTGATCACGTCGCGCATCAGGTCGGTGAGCCGC
This sequence comes from Candidatus Sericytochromatia bacterium, assembly GCA_014377495.1. Lineage (GTDB taxonomy): Bacteria > Cyanobacteriota > Sericytochromatia > JACMPN01 > JACMPN01 > JACMPN01. The sequence continues at coordinate 3,206 of JACMPN010000224.1, read as the reverse complement.
TCGACCGGGTAATCGCCACCGACGGCGTAGGTCATGATCGGGGCGGCATCCGGGCTGACCCGGGTGATGATCGGCGGATCGGTGCCAGCCGGCAGCCGTTGGCGGATCTGGTCGACTTTCTCGCGAACTTCCACGGCGGATTCTTTGACGTTGGTGCCCAGCTTGAACTCGACGACGACGGCGCTGATGCCCTGCCCCGAGGTGGAGCGGACGTGCTCGATGCCGTTGATCGAACTGACGGCCTCTTCGATCGGTTTGCTGACGAGGGTTTCCAGCTCCTGCGAGCTGGCGCCCTGATAGGTGGTGGAGACGACGACGATGGGAAAGCTGACGTCCGGAAAGAGCTCAACGCCCAGCCGGAAGTAGCTGATCATGCCGATGAAGACCAAAGCCACCATCGCCATGACGGTGGTGACCGGGCGACGGATCGCCTCAGCAGAGATATTCACGTCACACTCCCTTTGTGGCCGCGGACGGCCGGGAAGAAGGACCCACCGACGGACCGGGTGAAGGTACCGCCAGGGCCTCGGCCGTCTGGCCGGTCAACTCGACGTGGACGGGGTCGCCCACCTTGATGAAGGTCTGTCCGGCGATGACGACGATGTCGGCCGGCGTCAGGCCCTCGAGGATCTCGATCTGGGTCAGGGTGCGCAGGCCCGTCTTGACCGGGCGGGATTTGGCGAAGCCTTTATCATCGACCATCACGGTCGCCGACCCGCTGATCACCGACACAGCCTCCAGCGGCAGGGTCAGGGCAGTGGCTTTTTCCGAGAGGACAAAGGCCCCGTCGACACTGAGGCCGGGCCGGAAGACGCCGTTGTTCGCCAGATCGACCTTGACCCGGACCAACCGGCTCTGGATATCGACGACGGGGCTGATCTCGCTGAGGGTGGCCCGCACCGGCTTGTCGGGCTGGGCGCTGGACGAGACGAAGACCGTCTGGCCCCGGAAGAGCTTGGCCAACTGCCGTTCGGGCAGGTCGAACTCGGCCCGCAACGAGCCGGTCTGGGACAGGGTGAGCAGGGCGACGCCGGCCGCGGCCATGGCCCCGCCATCGACATTGCGCTGGGTGACCTGGCCGGAGATGGGGGCGGTGATCTGGTAATTGGCCAGTTGGGCTTGGTTGAACCGGACAGTCGCTTGGGCCTGGGCCAGCTGGGCCTGACCGGCGATGATCGTCTGTTCCGCCAGTTGGGTCTTGACGACGGATTGGTCGTACTGCTGCTGGGAGATGGCCTTTTCGTCGATGAGGCCCTTCATCCGCTTTTCGTCCGTCCTGGCGCTGATGGCGTTGATCTTGCCCTGGCTGATCGCCGCCTGGGCACTGCCGACGGCGGCTTCGGCCTGGGCCAGCTGGGCGGACACCTCGACGTGGTCGATTTCGGCCAGCAATTGCCCGGCCTGCACGTGGGCGCCTTCCTCGACGAGCAACCGGCTGATCCGGCCACCAACCTTCGGGCTGACGATGACGGTCGCCCGGGAGGAGACGGAGCCCGAGGCCCGGATTGTGTCGCTCATCGGCTGCACCTTGGGGTGCGTGCCGATGACGCGGCTGGGGGAGGGTTTCGTATCCGCCAGCTTGGCGTTTTCGATCTTCCGCTCCTGGAGGCGCTTGAAGACCAGCAGGCCGAAGGCCAGGACGATGACCAGGATGATGACGATGGTTCTACGGCGCATTGGGGTCCTCGTTGGGGTCTGACAACGGACCGCCATCGGCCTGTTGCCAAAGCTCGTCGCGCAACCGGCGGCGGGCCATGCTAAATAACAACACTTCCATTTCTTCCCCCACCTGTTTCATGCGCAGGCGCTGATCGACGGGCATCACCGCCAGCCGGGGGAAGTTCGGCTGGATGATCTCGGCCCACTCGGCCCGCACGTGACGGTCCACCATCTGGGCCTTGGCGACCATGGCGGTGAGCGGTAGACCGAGGCGTTCGATTTCGGCCAACATCCGGCACAAGGCCCGGGCGTCCTCATCGAAATGGGGATCGTCGGGCGGGGAGTCGGACGTCGGCTTTAGCAGGCCGTTGGCGGTCAGTTCGGTGATGCCCGCCGGGCTCAGACCCGTCTCCGCCGCCAGGGCCGTGACGTTGCGGGGCTGATAGCCCGCCTCGAAATGACGCGGCCGCTGCAGACTCTCGATCCACGAGGTGATCTCGTCGACATTGTCCACGTGCATGGCACACAGGTGGCGGATCGCCGCCAGGGGGAGGTGGCGCTGTTCCTGCAGGGACTTGATCAGCTTGATCCGCTCCAAGTCACTGGCCCTGTACATGCGGTGGCCGCCCGGTGTGCGCAAGGGCTGGAGCAGGCCCTGCTTTTCCCAGAAACGCAGGTGCGATTCACTGACGTCGTATGCCGGCCGCAACCGGGCGACGACCTCACCGATCGACAGGGTCTCGTTCTGCAAAAGGGACATGGCGACTCCTCTGGTGAGTCACGGTACCTGAACTTAAACCTGCAGTCTAGGTTTAAGCTCAAACTTGAGTGTCGTCTAGGAGCGGACCGATCGCTTTGAACGCTCAGATAGCCAGCGAAAATCACGGTGGCTGTGAATGCATCGCTCGATGTGCCCAAAATTGGTCGATCCGACTTGAGTCGGCACGAACAACTTTCCAGGCGGGCCGACCCACCAATTGTGAGGATTGCGACCGTTCACCCGCCGTGACGGTGGTCATTTGCGATGGCACTTTAATCAAGCCATAACCGATTTTATGGATAGACCGGACGTGCGACTACCGTCATCATTCAACCCAACGCTTGCTATTTTTTGCCGCGCCATCCGACATGACGTTTGCCATGTCGATCTGCTGCTTATAAGTACCCATCCGGACCAATCGTTTCTGCACCGTTCGACACCTGATTGCGCTATTCGGGGACCCGCTGCGCCCCACACGACTATTTTGAAAAATCAACGCTGGGTGGCGACGCGACAAGGTGTGCCGTGCCACTTGCAGGAAAAGGAGACAGCAATGGTCAAACGATTGTCGGAGTTACTGATTTTGCTCTTGGTGACGGGCTGTGTCTCTGACGAAATCACTCAGGCCCTCGACTCCCTCAAGCCGGGATCCCGGCACGTCAGCGCGTCTCCATCAGTCAGAACTGCGACCCCGCAGGCGGTGGTGCCCCCATCGGCCTCGCTGATCCCTGCGCCAACGGCCACACCGACTCCGTCCCCCACACGCACGCCACACCTCCCGCCACCC
>JACMPN010000223.1 GCA_014377495.1 Candidatus Sericytochromatia bacterium | reverse complement strand
TACCTGCAGGCTGGCGACAAACGGGGGTCGGTCACCGAACCACGAGCCGAACAACCATGATGGCCCGGCCGAGACCGCTACCGCGTATGACCTGGGGTATGGTGTGAGGGGCGCGGTCGGTCCGCATTTGCCCGTCATCCATGCCGACGACAACGACTTCGTGCAGGCCGGTGCGCTGTACCGCTTGATCTCCGATGAGTCCCGGCAGCGGCTGATTGACAACCTTGCCGGCAGCCTCGCCCAAGTCACTCGGGAAGACCCATCGCCCATTCGATCGGCCACTTCGCCCAAGCCGATCCGGAGTCCGGGGAGCGCCAGGCGGTTGCCGTCGCCACCCGTCGCCGTTGAAGCAGGAGAGCTGATCATGCAACGCAACACCCCTACGGCCGCACCGGATCTCGATGCCCAGGCACTCGGTCTCGTGCAGGATGCCTTACAGTTCGCCCGCAGCGGTGATTTCAAGGCGCTGCGGAACGCCTTGGATGTCGGGGTCGCCGTTGATGTCTGCAACGACAAGGGCGACAGCCTGCTGATGTTGGCGAGCGACAACGGGCACATGGATGTGACGGGTCTGCTGCTCGAGCGGGGGGCGGATCCGGAGTTGCGCAACCTGAGGGGCCAGAGCCCGCTCGATGGCGCCGCCTCCAAAGGGGATCTCGTGATTGCGATGTCCCTGCTGGCCAGCGACGCCAACGTCAATGGCACGGCACCGGACGGCAAGACGCCCCTGATGTACGCGGCCATGTTTGATCAGGTGGCGATGACCGACTTTCTGCTCAAGAATGGGGCGGACCCGGACCGCTGTGATTCGGCCGGTAACACGGCTGGCCTGCTGACCCAATCCATGGGCGCACAACGGAGGGCGGAGCGCCTTTCCGGTGGCTGATCGCCTGTGGCGACGAGATGCCGGCTTGGGGATGACCTGAGCCGGTTTTTTGTATTGCGGCCCCCTGCCGGCACCGTTGGTGACAACAGCAGGTCGACTCCTGCCTGTGCATCGGGCTCGGACAAGCGGCTATGGACGGCCAAAGTGACGGCCGGACGAGGGGACTGGTGTTTGCGTTGGGCGATAACCGCGAGACACTGACGGAGGTCGTGACTGAGTCCGGTGCCTGCCGATGCCCGCTGAAGTCGCACGTTACCGATAGCCCGCCAATGCCGAAAGATCCGCTCCCAATGACAATCAAACCGTTCGTGCTGCATGTTGTGGACTTGTTGTCCCGTGAGTATGAACCCTTGCGGCCCCGCCGGATGTTCGGGGGCCATGGCATTTATCATGGGGACCTGATGTTTGCCCTCGTGGGGGACAACATCGTCTACGTCAAAACCGACGACATCAGCCGCAGCGACTTCCTTGCGGCCGGTCTGCCGCAGTTCCCCTCGTCCTGCACGGGCGGCGAGCAGCCGGCACTGGCCTACTTTGCCATCCCGCCCGAGGCCCTCGAGGATCCGGACGTCCTCAAGCTTTGGGCGATAAAAGGTTACGAGGCCGCCAGACGGGATGCCGAAGCCATTCGCTGGAAACGGCGCGGCAAGAACTGAGCGCTGCTGCCGGTTGCGCCGCTCCGGCGCCGCCGGGGTCAGTGCCGGCGGTCTTTTGAGCACACTGGCGCCATCCATCGTGAGGGCGCCTGGCCTGTAAGCTGATGACCGTCGGTGCCATTGTTTTCTCAACGGAGAGGATTACGCCATGCCTGTCGTGAATTACGCGCAATACTGCCAAATGCTGGCGCGAGCTAAAAAGAACACCTTTGCCTACCCCGCCTTTAACGTCACGTCCACGGAGACCGCCAATGCGGTCCTCCTTGGGCTCAAGCTGGCGAATTCGGACGGCATCATCCAGATCTCCACGGGCGGGGCCGAGTTCGTTTCCGGTCTGGGCGTGAAGAGCATGGCTAAAGGGGCCATCGCCCTAGCCGATTTCATTCACCGCATGGCCGACGAGTATGAGGTGAACATCGCCCTGCATACGGATCACTGCCATCCCAAGTATGTCGAGAGCTTTCTGGTGCCGCTCATCGAGGAAACCGAGCGTCGACGTGCTGCCGGGCAGCCGAATCTGTTTAGTTCCCACATGTTCGACGGCTCCGAGCTGCCGCTTGCCGAAAACCTCCGCCGCTCGACGGAACTGCTGGCCCGGTGTGCCAAAAGTGAGATCATCCTCGAAGTCGAGATCGGCGTCGTCGGCGGTGAAGAAGACGGCCACGACACGTCGAGCGTCGGCAAAGACAAGCTTTACACCACGCCGCAAGACATGGTGGCCGCTCATCAGGCGCTGGCACCGATCGGTCATTACATGCTGGCCGCCACCTTCGGCAACGTCCACGGCGTCTACAAACCCGGCAACGTCGTGCTCAACCCGACGATCCTTCGTGACGGTCAGGCCGCCATCGCCGCCGCCTGCGACGGCGAATCGTCATACCTGGTCTTCCACGGCGGCTCCGGCTCGACACAGGACGAGATCCACGAGACGCTCGGCTACGGCGTCATCAAGATGAACGTGGACACCGACACCCAGTACGCGTTCACCCGTTCCATCGCCGATCACATGATGAAAAACTACGACGGCGTGCTGAAGATCGACGGTGAAGTGGGCAACAAGAAGGTCTACGACCCCCGTGTGTACATGAAGAAGGCCGAGCAGCACATGGCTGACCGGGTCGTCCAGGCCTGCCAGGATCTCCGGTCTGCGGGCACGTCTGCCGCTCTCGCCTAAGCGCCTATCCCAGTCGGTGCGACCGAGCTTGGCGCCGAGAGGCAATTCCCAAAGCGACCAACGGGAGACCCGTCGGTCTCGGCCACGAAGCGTACCCGGGGCGGTACGGTGAGGCACGCTAATGGCGCAGCAGCCTTGTGCTGACCACCGGGACGCACCTCACGGTGTGCGGTGAAGGCCAGGCGACCGAGTACCTACTGGAATAGCCTCTAAGGAAAATGGCCGCCGGTAGGTCTATTGCCTCATCGGCGGCAACAGGAGCCTGGCAGTGCCGAGCGCCATCAGGAGCAGCAGCGGCTGGCGTCCCGCCAGGTGGCGCCGGAACAGATGGATGGGGACTTGGGTCGTCCCACTGCGGTAGGGCACGGTGAGGATTCGTCGCTCGAACACCGCTTGGAGGCTTCCAGATAGCAGCGCAACTGGTCTTGGTGGCCCTGGGATCGGGCCGGTGTGCTGGTACAGGGGACATGGGCGGCTCTGTCCCCGTTGTCACCATGTCTGTTGAACCATGATCCAGCCTCTCGACGCGACGTCATGCGCTCTGACTGGACCCTGTTTCTCAGAATGGTTTTTCGGCAGAAAGCTGCATTCTGATGGCGACGCCTATTAGGCAATTTTAGGATTTCGCAGAGTAGCTCTGCCCACATAGTAAAAACAGTCCAATCCCAAGGATGCCATTGTCGGATCTGGCATGTCTGCACTTGCTCCGTATATGCCCGGCATGGCGAGCCACGGAAGACCATTTCTGGTTCAGTGCAGCGGTACGGGCCAGTGGTATCTTGATGCATGTAATTGCTGCCACGATCGGGCGGACACCGGCCGATCGGCTGCCGAAGGGGGACCTATGACAGACGCACCCAATCACCTCTTTCGGTATTTTCGGTATGACTCGGTCGACAAGGCTCACATCGAGCGACTGCTTTTCCAGGACGAGATCTACCTGGGGCCGGCCTCGGAGTTCGGCGATCCCTTTGATTCGTTGGCCCGACCCATGATCGATCCGACCGAGGACGGCCTGCGCAAGATTGCCCGGGACGCCGTCGCCCGGGACACGCCCGATCTGGACCCTGCCCGCAAGGCCATGGAAGTGTCCAAGTGGATGAAAATGGGCTATCAAGCGAACTCGACCCTGATCAAAGAAGTCGAAGCCCGTCTGCTGAAGGAAGCCCGCAGTGCCACTGGCGTGTACTGCATGTCCACCGTGTGTGACGACCCGCAGATGTGGCGGCACTATGCGGCAGGGCAAACGGGGTTCTGCCTCATTTTTCAGCGTGACGAGGTCTTCAATGAGGCCCGTCCCGTCACCTATTCGGACACCAGGCCCCGCATCGAGTGCACAGGGGCCTTTGGCGGCGAAGAGATCGTCGAGTCGCTGCTGACCAAGAGCCTGGTCTGGCAGCACGAAAACGAGTGGCGGATCCTGCAACTGCCTCGCCAGGGTGGCATCGGCTATCGGTCTTTCACGCCGACGATCCTCGAAGGGGTGATCATCGGGGACATGATGCCCGTCGCTACCCGCAAGGAATTCCTGGCCCTGATCGCCAAGCGGCCCTACCCCGTGAAGGTTTACCGGGTCGTCCCGGTTGAAGGCTCTTACACGCTGGAAGTCGTCGACATAGAGCAGTCCGAAATGGCCTATCGCCCGTAAAACAGTGTGTTCGGGGGTGGCAGTGCGGCCGATTTCGGGCCAGAACCTGCTCAGCGTCCAGCCGGACGCG
>JACMPN010000222.1 GCA_014377495.1 Candidatus Sericytochromatia bacterium | reverse complement strand
GGAGCTGATCATCCTGTCCAATGGCAAGAACGTTGCCCCGCAACCGATCGAGAACCAGCTGAAGTCCAGTTCGTACATCGAGCAGGCGATGGTCATCGGTGACAACCGCAAGTACTGCACCTGCCTGATCGTGCCCAACTTCGAGAAGCTGCAGACCTATGCGGCGGCGGCAGGGATCCCGACCGGCAAGGCGGAGCTGATGGTCCACGCCCAGATCCACGCCTTGCTGAAAGCGGAAATCGACCGGACCACCAAGGATTTCGCCCAGTTCGAGCGGATCAAGAAGTTTGCCATCCTCGCCGACGAGTGGACCGTCGACTCGGACGAGTTGACCCCGACGATGAAATGCAAACGGAAGATCATCCTGAAAAACCATCAGGACAAGGTCGACGCCATGTACAGCGACGCCGAAGTGGCTGCCGTTTAACGTGGCGATGGCCCCAGCTCACGTTTTCATCGCACGTGGACCGGGGCCATAATACCGGCGGCACTGTGCCACCACCATGCTTTTCAACCATTCGAGGGATACGATCCAATGGGCACGACGCTCGCCAGTCTGTTTTTTGAGAGCTGCCGGCGGGGACCCGAACGGCCTGCCATGGTCTACCGCTCCGGCCACCGCATGGTCACCCTGACGTGGGAACAGTGCCAGCGGGACGTCGAGGCCATGGCCAACTGGTTCATGTCCAAAGGCTTCCAACCCGGCGACCGGGTGGCGCTACTCTGCGAGACCCGCCCGGAATGGCTCATCGCCGATCTGGCCATGCAGGCCATCGGCCTTGTCAGTGTCCCGATCTACCCGACCCTGACGAAGCGGCAGATCGCTTACATCCTCGGCCATGCCGGGGCCAGAGGCCTGATCGTTTCCCATGCCAAGCAACTCGACAAAGCGATGGCCGTGGCCGGTGATTTGCCGGACCTCACGGAAGTCCTGCTCATCGAACCCATCCCCGTACTGGAACCCACCGTAACCGTGACCGCCTGGGTAGACGCCCTGGAGCTTGGCACCCAGTTGGACAAGGGCTTCCGGGCCCAGCGCTTGGTCCGCATGGCTGCCGTCGAGGCCGACTCGCTTTGTTCGATCATCTACACCAGCGGCACGACGGGCGAGCCCAAGGGCGTCATGCTCAGCCACGCCAACTTCGTGTCCAACGTGGACGGCATCCACAAGCGGTGTGCGATCACGCCGCATGACACGTCTCTCAGCTTTTTGCACCTCTCCCATGTGCTGGAGCGGATCACCAGCTACGCCATGATCGCCGCCGGGGCCACGATCGGCTTTGCCGGGAGCCTCGATACGCTGATGTATGACCTGGCGGCCATCCGGCCGACCGTGATGGCCACCGTGCCACGGGTCCTGGAAAAGGTGCATAGCCGCATCCGGGAGGGATTGCAGCACCGCACGGCCGTCGAGCGCCGCCTGTGGCAATGGGCCCTGGCGGTCGGTCACCAGCATTACGTCGATGGCGGAGGCGATCCGGTGAGCTTGGCGATTGCCGATCGGCTCGTGCTCAAGACGATCCGGTCAAGATTCGGCGGTCGGCTGCGGTTCATGGTCTGTGGCGGTGCCCCGATGGACCGGCAGATCGGCGCTTTTTTCCAGACCACCGGCATCGTCGTCGGCGAAGGGTACGGCCTGACCGAGACCAGTCCCGTCGTCTCCATGAACTATCCCGGCCACGTAAAGCTCGGCACCGTCGGCCCGCTCCTACCCGGTGTGAGGGTCCGCATCGCAGACGATGGTGAAGTCTGCGTCAAGGGCGACAATGTCATGTTGGGCTATTACAACGATGAGGACGCCACCCGGGACGCCTTTGATGCCGACGGGTGGTTTTTGACGGGTGATATCGGCCGGATGGACGATGAGGGCTACCTCAAGATCACCGACCGCAAAAAGGAACTGATCGTCCTGTCCAACGGCAAAAAAGTGGCGCCCCAACAGATCGAGTCGCTCTTGCTGGCGAGTCCGTTCATCGAGCAGGTGCTGGTGCTGGGCGACGACCATCCCTACCTGACGGCCCTGATCGTGCCGGACTTTACGCAAGTGAATCCCTGGGCGTACGAGCGGGGTCTGCCGCTTGATCGGCAGGCCCTGGTCAAACACGTCCAGGTGCGGCAGTTGTTGCGGGACGAGATGAATCGCCTGACCCGAGATTTGGCCCAGTTCGAACGCATCAAACAATTCACCTTGCTGGCCGCCGAGTGGACGATCGACAGCGGGGAGATGACCCCCACCCTGAAAGGCCGCCGCAAGGTCATTTTGGCAAACAACACCCACCAGGTGACGGCCATGTATCAAAAAGGGGAGACGGTCGGCGCCTGACCTGCAGCGGCGCCAGTGCGAACGACAGTGGGCCTGTCCTTGAGCGGCTGCTCAGCCCTAGAGCCTCTCGCGGTGGATGCGGCCGAGCTCGGTGCCAGGCCTTGAGCACCCATGGCGGGACGCGCTCAAGGCCTGTGCGATACTGCTGGTACGTTTGAGGAGGGTTTATGGCCCGGTTTCTCCATCTGGCCGACGTTCACCTGGGGTCCCACCAGTATCAGAACGCCGAACGCAACCTGGATTTTTTCAGGTCCTTCTGGGCAGTGGTGGACAAGCACGCCGTGCCTGGTGCCGTGGACTTCGTCGTCCTCGCCGGTGACCTTTTCGACAAACGCTCCATCGATGCGCCGACCCTGGGCCAGGCCACTGCGGTCCTGAAGCGCCTCGAAAAACTCGGCATCCCCGTGTTCTGCGTCGAGGGCAATCACGACCGGGCCTATTACGGCGAGGGCAGCAGCTGGCTGGAATACCTCAACGGTCTGGGGTTGCTCCGGTTGCTCCGCAACGAGATCGCCGACGACGGCACGATCGTGCTCCAACCCTGGCAGACCGGCCAAAAGCCGGGCGGCTATCAGGACTTCGGGGACATCCGGATCATCGGGAGCCGCTACTACGGGGCCAGCACGGCCAAGGCCATCGCGCCCATGGCCGAGGCCATCAAAGCCTTACCTCCGGCGCCGTTCACGCTGCTGGTCTGGCACATGGGCCTCGAAGGCTACATCAGCTCCCTGGCCGGCGGGGTCTCGGTCACCCAGTTGGAACCCCTCCGGCAATGCACGGACTACCTGGCCCTGGGACACGTGCATACCCGGTATGACGTCGAAGACTGGCTCTACAACCCCGGCCCCCTCGAACCAACGAACATCACCGAAGCCGCCCTGCCCCATGGGGCACTGATGGTGGACGTGACGTCGAGCGGTCACGTGGTGACGCCCCTGGAAGACTACCCCCGGCGGGCGTTTTGTCGACTGACCTTCGAGTTGACCCCCTATGATTCGCCGGCCGAGATGCAGGCAGCCTTCCCGGGGTTCCTCGCCAGGCACCTGGGTCAGGCCTTCGCCCTGGCACCGATTGTCGAGGTCTCTTTGACGGGGACCTGCCGCTTCAGCCGCAGTGCCCTGGACGTCGACTGGATCCGTCAAATGGTCGTCGCCACCTGTGCCCCGCTCGTCGTCCTGCTGCGCAACACGTCGAGCAACAGCAGCCTGGCCATCGCCCCGGATGCCCATGGATCGATGGCCCGCCACGAGTTGGAGCGGCTGATCCTGCAGGACTGTTTTGCCCAGGATGCCCGCTATCGCCCGACGGCAGATCAGTGCGGTCACCTGCTCCTGGACCTGAAGAACCGCCTCGAAAACGGGGAAAAGCCCCTGTCGCTGCTCAATTACCTCAAAGAAGCCGTGCCAATGGCCTTGAAACCCGCTGAACAAATCGTGGTTTCGGGCGATGCCACGGCGCTGGCGCCGAGCGACATCGTTCCCGCGGCCGAAATGGGGGTCGATCCCGGGGCCGTGGTTGAAGTGCCGGTGCTGACAGTGTCCCCTGCACCCGATGTGGCGCCACCTCAACCGGCGACACCGTTAGGCAGGGTGGACGGGTCGGTTGCCAACGTTCAGCCATCGGTGGTGCCAGCCCCGAACGACCGGGGGCCTGTCATGGTGGACGATGCCGACGATGAAATTCCCAGCTGGTCGACCCTGCCGATCGTCGTCGCCGTTGCCGCCGTCGCCCCGGAATCGATCGATGCGACGATGATCGGGACGAGTCAGCCAGCGGAAACGGACCCGTTGGCAACCAAGCACGCGCCCAGCCCTGCCCCTGCCCCGGACGAAGTCTTCGCCGGGCAACTGTCATTGTTCGGATAATCCATGCTCCTGCTGTCGGTCGAACTCGAAAACATCAAACGGTACAGTCAGGCGGCCTTTGCCTTCCCGGAGGGCATCGTCGCCATCGTCGGGTCCAATGGCGCCGGTAAGACGACCATTCTGGAGGCTGTCGGTTTTGCGATTTTTGATCACCTGCCCTATCCCCAGTCGGACTTTATCCGCCGGGGACAAAAGAGCGGGACGGTCAAGGTCACGTTCCGGTCCGGCATGGACGACCGCACCTATACCGTCGTCCGTACCTGTCAGGGCCAGTACTACGTCTACGATCCGGAACTGAAGCAAAAGCCCGTCGAGCAGAAGGCGGACGTGCAACGCTGGCTGAAGGCCCATCTGGGTCTCGCTCCGACCACCGATCTCGCCAACCTTTTCGTCACGGCCGTCGGTGTGCCCCAGGGGACGTTTACGGCGGATTTCCTGAAGACGCCCACCGCCCGCAAAAAGGTCTTTGACCCGTTATTGAGGGTCGAATCCTACAAAGAGGCCTCCGATTCGCTGGCTGAAACGTCCCGGGTGCTGCAGACGGAACGGGGCGCCATCGATCGGCAGGTGGCCGGGGCCCAGGCCCGATTGTCCGACCTGGGGCCCTCACAGTCGAAAGTGGCCGAAGTGCATCTGGAGCAGCGTCAGACGGCGCTGCAACTGGACAGTCTGACGGCCGAACGCTCGGTCCTGTCTGAGTCCGTCGGACGCCTGGATCAGCAGGTGACCGCCATCGACGGCCTGCGTCAGCAGGTTGCCTTGTCGGAAGAAGGCTTGCGACACCTCGATCAGCAGGTCAAACAGCAACACGAGCAGATCCGCCAGGCTGAGTCGGCAGCGGCGATCGTGGCCACCCATACGGTCGATCATGCGACCTATCTGGCGGCACAGGGTGCCATCGCCCTGTTGGAGCCCCAACTGGTGGCCCGGGCCACACAGGCGCGTGAGAAACAGGTGCAGGAGGGCCAACACGTCAAGTTCACGACGTTGCTGGAGGGCCTGAAGGTGCAATTGACCGAATTGCGCGCCGCAGCCCAGGAACGCGAGGCCCTGACGCCCGTCCTGACGGCATGGCAAGCGCTCGAAGGCGTTGGCTTGAGGCTGCAGGAGCAGGACCGCCTTCGGCAAGCCACCTCGCAACAGCACCTGCGGGCAGCCCAGCAACAGGCCACCCTGACAGCGAGGCATATCACCATGGCGGCCGAAGTGGCAGCCCTGGCTCCCCATGCCGCCTTGGCAGCCCTGGTGCCTGAACGGCAGACGGCGTTGCAAACGGCCCAACTGGCCATGCAGCAGATCCAGCAGACGGAAGCTGCCCTGCTGCAATGCGATCAACAACACCAAGCCGTACAGCGCGGCGTTGCCGATTTCCAGGACAAACAGCAGCGGGTCCATCAGGAAACGGGACGGCTACAGGCCCTGTTGCCCGTGGCGCGCACGCTCCCGACCCACCAGACCGCCTTGGCCGAGCAATTGCATGCCGTCGGGGCTGCGCAGGCCACAGCGACCAGTTTGGATGAATGGCGGGGCAAGCTGGCTGGCGGCATGTGCCCGTTTCTGGCGAATCGCTGTCTGAACCTTGCCGAAGGACAGAGCCTGGACGAGGCGCTGACCAAGACACTGACAGAGGCCCAAGGCCAGATTGCCGTTGCTGAGGGGGAGGTTGCGGGCTTGCAGGTCCTCGTCCGTGATGCCCAGGCGGCCGTGACGGCGACCGCCGGCATGGTCGAACTGCAACGCCAGTCTCTGGAACTTGGGCAGGCGTTGGCCACGCAATTGCAGCTCCTGGGCGAAACAGAGGCCAGCCGGCAAGTCCTGCTCACGCAACTGGGCCAATGCGACACGGTGGCGACCGCACTGCACACCGCCGAGTCGGCCTTGACCGAAGCACAGCAGGCTGCTCTCGCCGCCGCCAAAGTCGCAGGCCTGCGGGCCCTGGGTCAGGAGCTGTCACAACAGATCGCCGTCTTGGACGGTGAGATCGCGCTGCACCTGACGACCCTGGCGACGATGACCGACCTTGATGGGCAACTCGCCGCCCATGCCCAGCAATTGGCCCGGACAACCGATCCCCGTCCGCGGGTGCATGGCCTCGACGATCGCCTGAAGGAACGGCCGGAACTGGAACAGCGTGTGGTCAAAGGCGAAGCGTTGGTCACCCAGGTGACAGCGACGCTGACCCTGATCGACTCGGCGCTGGCTGAGACCGAGGGCCTGATGGCGGCGATGACGGGTGAGCGGGAGCGGTTGGAGCGGCATCAGGCTGGCTATCAGCAGGTATTGCAGCACCAGGTGCTGGCCCAGGCCTTGCCGGGCTTGCAGGTGGAAGCGGCGGCGCTGGGCCAACGGGTGACGGAGGTCCAATCCTCACTGCAGGTCCAGTCCGACCAGTTGACAGCCCAACAGGGCACGTACGACGCAGCCGCCCATCTGACATCAAGGGAGCGGTTGCAGCGGGTGCTCGCCGACCTTGAACGCCTCGGCGAACGGCAACGCAACCTGACTGAACAGGCGACGGAGTTGGAAACCAGGATCCGCCAGTTGCAGGACCTGCAGGTGCAGAGCGAAGAATGGTTGCTGGCCGAATCAGAGTTGGACCGCATTGCCGAGTTTCTCGACGTCGGCCGCAGTGCCTTGCGTGAAGCGGGTCCCAAGCTCACTCAGGCCTATCTGACAAGTATTTCGTCGGAGGCCAACCGCCTCTATCGGGAGATCACGGGCCTGGGCTGGGTCGATCTGCGTTGGGCGGACGATTATGAGGTCGTGCTCAATGAAAACGGGCTCGACCGCTCGTTTGCCACCTTATCGGGCGGCGAGCAGATGGCAGCGGCATTGGCCGTGCGTCTGGCCCTATTGAAGGAAGTGTCCTCACTCGACATCGCGTTTTTTGACGAGCCGACGACGAACCTCGACGAGGAACGCCGCCGCAATCTGGCCAAGCAGTTGCCGCAGGTGCGGGGCTTTCGCCAGTTGATCGTCATCAGCCACGACGATACCTTCGAAGAAGTGACAGATCACCTCCTGCGGGTCGATGAGCAAGCCGATTGATTGATGGGCTGCGGGCGATCCGGGCTGATCGGCGCGCCGGTTTCCCAATGAGATCAGCCGGGACCGGCCGGGATGGTTTGGGCTTATCTTAGAAAGATCACTATCCGATCCGAGTTGGAGACCCCATGACGGACGTCATTGCCCCCTTAGCCACCTACCAG
>JACMPN010000221.1 GCA_014377495.1 Candidatus Sericytochromatia bacterium | reverse complement strand
CGCCGCCGTCAAAGGCGAAGGGGATGCCGACTTTCAGAAGATGACGGCCTACATCGCCGAGTTGCGCAAGCAGGCTGATAGCGTCGCCTCACAATTATCGGCACTCGGTGTGTCCGGTCCCTCGATGGTTCCCCGTTCGACCACACCGCTCGGCGGCGGCACGGAAGGCTACGTCAAACAGTGGTGGGAACTGCTCGACAAGCTGGAAGCCTCCCTGTCCGGCACCGACGCTGGCGCCATGGCCCGCTGGTACGACACGGCCGAAACCCACCGCAAGGGCTGGATGACGCAGCATTCGGCATACGCCACGATCCTTGCCCGTCAGGAAACCCTGCACGGCAAAATCACCCTCAAGCAGATCGACGCCGCTATCGCCGAAGCCCAGAAAATGGCCGACAAGGGCAAAAAAGAGAAGAACGCCCAATTTTTCGGTCCCAACGGCGGTCCGGCGCAACAGCTCGGCTTTGCCAAAAAGCACCTGGCCGCCTTCGTGGCCGTCAAAGGCGCCGCCGATCCGGAAGCCGTGCGCCTGGCCAAAGTGATTGATGACGCCGACCGGCGCATCACGACCATCGGCAACGCCGTGATCGCCGAACTGCTGGCCACCCGGCGGGTCCCGGCAGAAACCTACGCAGGTGGGGACAAGGCCTCGCTCCGTAGCCAGGTCATCGCCCAATGGAAGAGCAAGTACCCCCAGGACCAGATCCTCGGCATCCGCTTTCACAACCCGACGTGGACCCGGGTGAACAAGTGGGAATATGCGAACAGTGCCGCCACCAAACGGGATTTTTCCTGGCTATCGGTCAAAATCATCACCAGGAAGAACGATCAGGTGGCCACCGTGAATGCGGCAGTCATTCGCAAAGAACATCTCAGTGGCAACCGAATCTACATCGACCCGCAGCGGAACGATGTTGGCGACGTCTCCGACGACGTGCTGATGAAATACGTCAAATAAACCACCCACTCCAACCCAATAGGCAAAAAGGCCTCCCCAGTCAGAGCGGAGGCCTTTGGCATGGCCAGCTGCCGCATCACCGGCCGGCAATGTACCTCCTGGTGCCTATTGCTTCATGTGTTTTTCGGTTTTGCCCTCGCCACCGGATTCATCTGCCGCTCCGCCGGCCTCACCACCTGTGTTGGGCGGCAACAGGTTCCCATTGGCGTCGATGAGGATTTCGAGCTCCCGATTGCCGTCGATCCATTCCACCTGATAGGCCGTCTGCCCGGCGACGTCCTGCGTTTCGACTTCCGTCACCGGCTTGCCTGCCGTTTCCCGGTCAATGGTCGCTCGCACGGCCGGTGGGACGGCATCGATGGTGATTTTCTCAGCCATCGCCAGAAAGACCAGGGGCCCGCTGACCACCAGCGCCGCCGTCAACAGCCCAACATGCCATTTCATGGGCCCTCCCCTCCACATCTCTCCCGCCATCCTGTGGCGGCCAACCTCACGGGGCGACGATCAACGCCGCCGCCGATCTGAAGAAATGGACCTCGCAGATCCGCAAAGGCACCCTGATCGCCCGCATCTCCGAGGGTGCACAGGCACCCACTGTCATCGATCCGCAGTTCGCCAAACAGTCTTCCCCCCGGCGGTCCGCAGCCGTCCAAGGAAATTGAAGACGCCATTCGTTACGTGCCGTCGAAGGACGTGCGGATCGTCTGCGCCATGGGCAATGACGGGGCCCAGATCAAGGACTATCCGGCGGCATTGCCCGGTGCCATGGCTGTCGGTTCGACCGATGCCAAAGACAAGCCCAGGT
>JACMPN010000220.1 GCA_014377495.1 Candidatus Sericytochromatia bacterium | reverse complement strand
TACGCCTCCTTCGACAAGATGTGGCAGAACAAGTCCCTCTCCGCCATGCCGACTTTTGGTGACAAGTACACCCGCATTGCTTTTGATGTAGCTGTTAAGTAAGTGTCTGATAACACTTAAAGGACGAACGGCCACTTAACACCCGAAGGGAAATGGAAAATGGCGGAAACGCCGGATAGGATTGGGTGTGCGGTAAAAGGCGGGACGGCTGGCCAAGCAATTGGCTCAACGTCCCGCCTTTTGCATTGGGGCTGGCGGTTGGTGCTGAAAGTGCGTGTGGCGACGGTAATGGCGACTGGCTTGCCGCGTCGTCGTGCCTGAAATCCTTAGAAGAGGCGATCCACCAGGCGGTAGGCGTTGGCGGTGATGCGCCCCTTGAGCGTGTGCGGCTTGAGCTCGGCCCGGTCGGGGACCCGGGACGCCTGCCAGTCCGTGGCAAAGACCTCGGTGGCCAGCGTGTTCACAAACGCCGGATCGGCGATGTAGGCGTTCAGCTCGTTGTTGTCCCGATACGAGCGGTGGTCGGCATTGGCCGAGCCCACGACGGCCACGGTGTCGTCGAAGATCATCATCTTCAGGTGGCTGAAACGCGCTACCGGCTTGCCGTCGATCGTGCCGCCGTCGTAGAAGCGGACGTTCACACCGGCCTTGATCAGGTCCTGCGCTTCGGCCTTGTTGAGGAGGACGTAGGAGGGAATGTCGTTCATCGTCGGCATGATGAAGTCGACCTTGACGCCCCGGCGGGCGGCGTCCCGCAATGCGCCCATCAGGTCGTCATCGGAGTTGTAGGGCATCTCCATCTGGATGTGGTGCTTGGCTTCATGGATCATCTGGAGGTTGGCCCGCTTCAACTCGTAGCGGCGCCCGATGGGATCCGTGACGGCGATCCCGACGGCGGCATTGCCAGGCACCTTCGCCTGAGGCTTTGCCGGCGGGATCTCCAGGACGTTGCCCGTGGTCCGGCTCCAGGTGACCGCAAACTCTTTGGCGACCGTGTGGGCGGCGGGCCCCGACACTTCAAACATCATGTCGTGCCACTCGTGGGCGTAATGGTTGCCGACGTTCATCCCGCCGGACAGATACCGCTCGTTGTCGGCGATGTAGAGCTTCTGGTGGTTGAGGGCGACGCCGTCCTTGGTGACGATGTTCGGGTTGAAAACCTGGACGTCCACGCCCTGCGACCGCATCCACGCCATCAATTCGTTGTCTTTGACCTTGTTGGGATTGAGGTTCAGACCGATCGAGTCGACGACGATCTTCACATCCACGCCCCGTTTGTGGGCGGCGACGATTGCATGGGCGATCTGATTGCCGCTCGAGTCGTTACTCCAGCTCATCGTCTCGATGTAGAGCGTGTGCTTGGCGGAGCGGATCAGTTTTTCGAGGGCCGGGTAGGCCTTGGCGCCGTCGACGTACAGCTGAACCTGGTTGCCGGTGGTCACCCGACCGACGCTCCGGGTGGTCAGGGCCATGGTGTTGGCGGCCGCACCATGCAGAGGGGTGAGACCCTTGGCCGGCTCGGGCGCCTGGACGCCGGGAATGGCGAACATCAGGGGGTTTTTGAAGGACGATCCTTTGCCCGGGGGCCCCGCAGTCACGAACGACGGCAGAGTTGTAGCAACCCGGTCCCTGTCATAGCCACGGACCAGAGTCCGCAGCGGGTGGGCCCCCGCCGCTTTTTGGGCCTTGTAGAGATCCATGATGTCCCGGCCCGACGGCACGGCAAAGCGGGCGCTCGGCTGGTTGCCGGTCGGCTTCGTCGTGGCTGGCGTCGACGGGATCCCGCTGTCCATGGCTGTTGACGTTCCTTTATCGGTTCCTTGGGTTAGCCCCAGATGGTGCGTACCCGGAACCCGTTCTCCTATCGTCGGTCACAACGGCCGGGAACTTGGTAAAGGGTGGGGTAATTAGCTGTTAACAATGGGGTCAGCAAGATCCGCTTTGCGGGCATGTCCGATGTCTCGGCCTGGTATGCCGCCCCTCCCTTTTCCTTCGCCACGGCCGGAGTCCCAGACTCAGCCAGCGAAGGGATTTGCACGCCGGTGCCGAGGGCATTAGGCTGCTGCAGCACAAGCAAGCGTGGCATCCCTGCGCCGATATAGCGTCAATCGCCAACGGGAAAGGAACCGATCCGTGCACGCCCTGGACTGGACCGTCATCGCCATCTACCTCGTCGCCGTCGCCGGCCTCGGCCTCTGGATCGGCAAACGCCAGAAGGGCGTCGAGGACTTTTTCCTCGGCGGCCACTCGATTCCCTGGTGGGCCGCCCTCCTCTCCCTGATTGCCACCGAGATCAGTGCGGCGACTTTCCTCGGGGCCCCCGAGCAGGGCTATACCCGTGATTTGACCTACCTCCAGTTCGCCATAGGTTCGATCACCGCCCGCTTCGTGCTCGCCACGGTGTTCATCGCCGCCTTCTACCGCTACAAGGTCTTTACCGTTTACGGGCTGCTGCTGCAGCGCTTCGGGCTCGCCACCAACGCCACCAGTGCCGGCATCTTCCTGCTGGGGCGCTTCTTCGCCGACGGCAGCCGCCTGTTCATCGCCTCGATCGCCATCAACGTCATCACCGGCCTGGACATCGCCACCTCGATCCTGATTTTGGGCGGGATTACCCTCGTGTACACCTGCTTCGGCGGCATCACGGCCGTCATCTGGACCGACGTGGCCCAGTCGATCGTCCTCGTCAGTGGCGCCCTGACTCTGGTTTGGAGCCTGCTCGGCCACATCGACCTGCCGTTCGGGACCATCGCCGCCGAGCTGGCCGCCGCCGACAAATACCGCCTCTTCGATACCCGCTGGCTCATGGCCGACGGGGCCATCGCACCGCTGTTCAACCCGTACCATGTCCTGCCGGCCCTGATCGGCGGCTTCTTCCTGACCATGGCCACCCACGGCACCGACCACGACATGGTCCAGCGGTTGCTGACCTGCCGCACCAGCAAGGAGGGCCAGCGCTCCATGTGGGTCAGCGGCCTGTTGGGTGTCAGCGTGACCTGCCTGTTTCTGTTCATCGGGCAGCTGCTCTTCGTCTATATCAAGCACCTGCCGGCCGACCACGTCATGCTGCAAACGGCCCAAGCCCTCAAAACGAGCGGCAAAAACGGCCACCTGCTGCTCCACTACATCATCAACGAGATGCCGATCGGCCTGAGGGGCCTGGTGATCGCAGCCGTCCTGGCCGCCTCGATGAGCAGCCTGAGCTCCGCCATGAACGCCACGACGGCCACCTTTATCACGGACTTCTACCGGCCCTATTTCGTCAAACACGCCGACTCGGCCCATTACCTCAAGGCGTCCCGCATCGCCACCATCGGCATCGGCAGCCTGCCCATGGGTGCCGCCCTGATGGTGGCCCGCTTTTATGAGGCCAACCCGAAGACGGATCTCCTGAGCATCGCCCTCGGCATCATGACTTTCTTCTACGGTGCCCTGCTGGGCATCTTCCTGGTGGCGCTCTACACGCGCACACGCGGCAACAGTGTGACGAACCTGACGGGGGCGGTGTCGAGCATTGCCACCGTGATCGTCGTGCAGTACCAGTTCAAACCCGCCTGGCCCTGGTTCATCGTCATCGGCACGCTGGTGACGGTGGCGATCTCCCTGTTGGGCAGGACGGCAGCCGACATGCAGGCGAGCTTTGCACGGGCGGGCGACGCGACGACGGGCGTCGAAGCCGAGGAGGGCCTGGTGCGCGGTTGAGAGCCTGTTCCTTGAGGTGCGCGGTCGCCTGGCATTCACCGAACACGGTGAGGCGCTTCCCGGTGGTCAGCACAAGCCGCTGCGCCAGACTGCGTTAGCGTTCTTCACCGTACCGCCCCGGGTACGCTTTGTGGTGAAGACCGACGGGTTTCCCGTTGCTCGGAACGTTGGAAAAGGGCGCGTCCCGGTCGGCGGGGCGGGTGGGCGGCTACGGGTCTCCCTGTTTCTTCCCTACCGCTCTTTCCCAGCCATACAGACGATGCGTCGCCATCTGGCGCTGACGGTTGGCGGCAGGGCCAAGGCTGTTATCCGACCGGCGGACTTGGCCTTTTTTGGATGAACCCGAGGTAGAAGAACGCCACGAAGAACAAGGCATGGGCGATCGAGCGCATGCCGCTGACCTTAGGAGGCTCGATGAATTCCGTGCCCAGCACTGGCACGGAAACGTGGGTCAGGGAGAGATAAAAGAGAGTCTCGGCGCTCTCGAAAAAAGGCCCCTGCCAGGAACTTGCCCACGGCCTGCCAGAAAGTCCGTCTGAATATGGTCGCCTCCTTGCCGGCGTGCCGCAGACCGTCGCCATGCGGCAGGCGGGACACGCCACGCACGTTTCATCCTAGTCCGTTGTCTCACGCCGGCAAGCTCCCCATTTCATCAACCCTCAGTTGTCAAAAGGACAACCATCAGTCGCTTTTTGTTTAGCTCCGGCTAAGGGATAGTAAAGGTGTGAAGCGACTGAAGCAAAGGAACAAGCGATGAAAAACGAACTGCTGGCCCTGATCATCGAGAAGAAGATGGCAAATGGCAATTTCAAGCCGAAGTGCTGCCGCTACCACGGCTAGGCCGTCAGTCACCGGTTGAATGGATCAAGTATTGGTGTAAAGCACCCGAAGGAGTACCTCATGAAAAACGAACTACTGGCCCTGATCATCGAGAAGAAGATGGCAAATGGTAATTTCAAGCCGAAGTGCTGCCGCTACCACGGCTAAGTCGTCAGTCACCTGTACCGGCCCGGCGCGTATTATAGAGGAGACTCGAGTTGTGCTGCCTTCTTTAGAACAGGTTCTGGCCTACCGCCATGATGGCGTGATCAGGAACTTTCAACGCAACTTTCCCCACCTGGAAAGTGTCGCCCCCCAGCTGTTTACGGAGATGATCCGCTTCCTGTGGCTGTCCCGCAAGCACGAGAGCGACCTGCAGGCTCAGCCGGAGGCGGCACACTTGAATTTCCTCTTCGTCATGCATACGGAGATGCTGGACATCGACAATATGTGGCACGCCTTTATCCTGTACACCAAGGATTACATGGCATTCTGCGAGACGTATTTCGGCGAGTATATGCATCATGAGCCCGACGTCGCCGAGACCGAACCGCAAACGCCGGAAGAGTTTGCCGTGGACCTGGGCCTCTTTTTGTCCTATACCTACGACACCCTGGGTGAAGTGACGGTGCGCCGGTGGTTTGGCTCGCACCTGTTGGATCAGGATGCAGAGGCCGTCGCCGCCTGACCGTCGACGGTCTCCGCCGCCGGGATGCCGAGCCCGTCACGGACTGGTTCTCGATTACGCCAGGGGGCCGCGAGGCTGAATTCGCCGCCGAACAAGAGCAGGGCGGTTATCAGGAAGCGCTTCATGCAAAATGCCTCTGGCAACATAGCAGCGGCATGATGCTATACGGCAGTCAGCGTTGCGACGATGTGCCCAGGTGGGAAGGATATGCGGCGGTTAAGCGCCTACTGGAATAGGCTCTAAGTCGGTGTCCGGGCCCTACGATCACGTTGGCCCGCTTACCGGAACGGCACCGCCGGGCTGACCGTGTGCGGCTTGCCGGGCTCCGACCAGGCCCCGACGTCCACATCCGCCAGACCGGCAGGAACAGGGCCAGGCTCTGGACCTTGGTGGTTTTGATCCGGACGGCGTCAGGGCGAACGACGCCCTTACGGGGAGCCCCTCATCGCCCCACTACCCCACAAGCGAGTGTCTGCCTTGCTTGCAACATCTCGCAACATGGATTACCTTATGAACGTAAGCGGTGTTGAACCGCTGCAAGGATCACCACCTAAAGGGATAAGCTCACGGGCAACTGTGAGGAAACCCTTAGCGGTGGGGTTCATTCCTGAGGGAAACCTAGGGAATTGGCCCTTGCAGCGGTTCACCACCGCTCACCGCGTTGCGTGAGTTCGGCAGGACGATCCGGACGCCAAGCCCGCATCCCCCTTGGCCTGCCCGACCTCGCTCAACCCTTGCGCCGTCTTGACGATCGAAATTTCGCGACTGTGCAGGGCCACCGGTCGGGCCACTCTTAAAGGAACGCTTAAAACAGACTTAAGAAAAGCCTTGACGCAGTGAGCCATGCGGGCTATATTAGATAAGTGAGCTGCAAGCGAGCCACCCGAAAGGGAGGCGGGCCGAAAGCGATCCTGTCACTTAGTTTCATGGTCCGCAAGGAATGTGAGCTGGGGATGGCCGGAGACGGACGGAAGACCCGCAAGGGCGATCGGGACGGCACCGGGTACTGCTGCCGACTGCTGGAGGCTTCGCAAGAAGGTTTCAAGCCAAGGCAACAGGCGCCGACGAGAGGGTTGTCCGCAAGGGCAGTCAAGCCGAAAGCGCACCCGTCACAAACAATGTCTGCTCTGCAAAGGGCAAGCATGCTGGTGATGGGGCCGCAATCGAGCGCCCTGCCCGCAAGGGTAAGACGAGCGAAAGCGAGCCTGTTACCGACTGGGACAGACTTCCGCAAGGAAGACGCCAAGGTAACGGCCGCCGATACAGCAGGTGACCCGCAAGGGAGACCGGCCAAAAGCGGGACTGTGACCGACTGGTCGACGTGCTCTGCAAAGAGGATGCGCCAAGGTGACAGGGCGAGTAAGTGAGTGGCCCGAGAGGGACACACGCCGAAAGCGAAACGGGCAGTGACGAGGTCGGCGTTCCGCAAGGAACTCACCAATGTCCTGATCGTGTGAGTAAGTGGGTGACCTGCAAAGGTCATCTGGCGAAAGCGAAACTGGTGGTGATGGGCCGATGTTCTCTGCAAAGGGAATGCACCTCATACCCAGTCCTGCCGACAAGCGACCCGTCCGTAAGGATTGGGATTGCACCAGGCGGGAACCTGCAGTGACCTCGGAAACGCACCGG
>JACMPN010000219.1 GCA_014377495.1 Candidatus Sericytochromatia bacterium | reverse complement strand
TGGCCACGGCCATCAGCTCCTGGGCCGTGACCAGCCCGGCGGCTCGAAAAGGCTCGACCACGGCAGCAGCAATCGCCGCCAGCGTCAGCAACCGCTCCGCCTCGCCCAGTGACTCTGAATTACCACCCCACAGGCCGTCCAACCGCTCCCACAACCAGGTCCGGTCCTGGGCCAGGGCGGCAGCGTCCGCCTGCAGGCGAGCGATGCCCTCGAGATCGGCCACCATGTCGGCCGTCGACTGATCGGGCTCCCGACAGCTCGTCCCGAGGGCCCGCTTTGCCTGCCACGCCAGGATGTCCGATACAACAGGCCAGGCGTCCTGCGCCTTGCGGAACTGCTGCCGGTGCCCGGAGATATCGCTCGCCAGAAATGCGACCTCCCACCGTGACGCCAGCTCGGCCCGCCGGCGATCGTGGTCCCGCTGGGCCGCGACGTACGCATGGGCCCGCCGTTCATGCGCCAGCCAATCCGGCTCCATCAAGGCTCCCGCCGGCACCGCGGCGACAGCCAGGGAGCGGGCCAGATCCGACCAGGCTTTCAGCGTGGCGGTCGAGCCCCCCGGACGGACGTTCAGCGCCTTGGCCAGCGGGATCACAGCCTGCTCGACGGCAGCCAGGGCAATGAGCACGTCGGCGAGACGGTCCTGCAGGACTTCGTCCCCCGCCGCCGTCCAGTCGGCAGCCCGGCAATGCTGCCAGACGTTCGTCGCCACCGTGCCGACAGCCTGGGCCCGGACGGCGAACTCCGCCACCTGATCGACCATCGTCCGGTACGTGTCCGCCGTCAGTCCCCCGACGCCCGGCATGGCAAAGCGCACTTCCGGCGCCGCCGCCACACCCACCAGACGTGCCACCGCCTGATGGAACGTCCAGCCGACCGGCTGGGGACGGTGCAGGGCCTGGGTCAGCTCGTTCAGCCGGGCACGCAGGGTCTGCAACTCCCGGGACCGGCTTTCCCAAGGCACACTGCCGACCCGATCCGCCCGGCGCAGCGTGGTCATGAAGGATTCGACGACGGCCCGCTTGTTACTCTTGTGGCTGTGCAACTCCAGGCAAAAGTCCCCAAGTCCCACTTCCTGCAGCCGCCGGTGCACGACATCGAGTGCGGCCATTTTTTCAGAGACGAACAGGACGGACTTGCCCTGAAACACGAGGGCAGCCACCATATTGGTGATGGTTTGGGACTTGCCGGTGCCGGGCGGACCCTGCAGGACGAAATTGCGCCCGGCCAGGGCCGAAGCGATCGCCGCCATCTGGGTGGAATCGGCATCCACGACACAGGGGATGGCTTCGGGCGGCAGATCGGCATCCAGCGTCTCGGCGGAAACGGCTGCAACCGCCTGCTCAAAACCGCCCTGCTCCGGCGACGCCAGGTGGCGGACGACAGGATTGGCCAGCAGTGTGGCGGCATTGGCGGCCAGATCCCGCCACATCAGGAACTTGGTAAAGGAAAACTGGCCGATCGCCGCCTGTTCCGCCACGTCCCAGCGGGGCATCTGGCGGACCGCCTCGCGTACCTGCCGGAGCAGACGGGCCAGATCCAGCCCACTGTCGTCCGACTCGGGCGTAAGCAGGGCGGAGAGGTCCACGTCGAAGTCCCGCCGCATCTTTTCGACCAGCGTGATGTTGGCGACCGGCTCTTCCGACTGGCGTCGCACGGTATAGCGCCGTGTGCCCCGGTCGAAGGCCACCGTGACGGGATACAGCAGCAGTGGGGCAAACCGCGCCTTATCGGCCTGGAGCGACTCGTACCAGCGCAGGAAGCCGCAGGCGAGATACAGGGAATGGACGCCGCTCTCTTCAAAGGCTGCCCGGGTCTCCCGGTCGAGACCTTTCAGGGTGCGCATGAGCGCCTCGTCACCCATGGCCGCATGCAGCACGCCTTTGCCGAGATCCTCCAGGAGCAGCGACTGCCATTCCTCTGTCGGCATGCGTTGCTTGGCCAGGGTGGCATCCCGTTGATCCTCGCCAGGGATCGCTGGCGGCGGCAGGAGCTCAAACGTCACGTCGGCCGCCAGCCGGGCTTCGAGCCGGGCCAGATCCGGCACGTCCAGCAAAACGGCGGCCCGGGGCGGCATTGGAAAGTTCAGCAGGCGGTTGCGCAACGACAGATCGAGGAGCTTTTCCTGCCAGCGCAGCAACCGGGCCCGGGTGCCATCCACGTTCGGCGCGACGGCCGGCGCGACGGCCGGCGTGGCCGGATCCACAACCGGTACCGGATCCCGGTCCATCGGCAGAACCACGGCGGCGACGTCCGTCAGGGTCGCCATACGCAAGGGCATGGGCCGGTATCCGGCCAGGCGCACGGCACGAAGGTCCAGCACGTAGCGAAACCCGGCATCGTCGGCCAAATGTCCCTGGGCGATGGTCACAGCCTGGCCCAGGGTGGGCCGGCGGGCATCCACCATGGCGGAGGAATCGCACATGAGCAGGTGACCCAACGCCATGGCAGTACGGATCCGGGCGGCATCGTCGACCACCCCTTCGGGAAACCGATCCTCCACGAGCCACACACCGACAAACGCATGTCCCTCGATCATGGCGATCAGCGGATGGAGCCCCATCTGCTC
This sequence comes from Candidatus Sericytochromatia bacterium, assembly GCA_014377495.1. Taxonomy (GTDB): domain Bacteria; phylum Cyanobacteriota; class Sericytochromatia; order JACMPN01; family JACMPN01; genus JACMPN01. Next base: position 9,753 of record JACMPN010000219.1, on the reverse strand, counting down.
GAAACACGCCGCCACCAACAGGCTGATGTCCAGGCAACAGCCGACTTTGTCCTGCATCAGGCGATCCGGCAGGCGGACCTTTTGGCCCGCCGCCTCAAAACTCGCCGGGACCTCGGCATAGGTTAATCCGCTGGCCTGAATCGTGTCGTAGACGGCCTGCACCATGGCCGTGGTCCGGCTCAGCGACCGGGACTGATAGCCGTCGAGGGCAGGATTGTGAGTCAGCGCCTGCAAGCGCTCGCGTATGGAAAGGAGCAGTGTGCCGACGGCCGGATGGTTCGGCAGCACATAGGCAGCCATCAGCATCGGCGTCACCCGGGATCCCGGCCAATGGTTGAACGCCAGGACGTCCACGTCCTGAGAGCCCGCGCTCACGATATTGCCGCCACTCGTCAGGCGCCACTCCCAACGCGCCCGTTCCGATTCGTCGACCTGCCGCAATTTTTGCAGGGCGAGGGGATAGTCGATCACCCCCAGGCTCACGGACTCGCCTGGATACAGATCGGACAAAGCCAAGCGGACAGTCTCGCCCAGCCCTGATGACAGCTGTACGGTCAATTGGAGATCGGTCAGGGGGGTCAGGCCGTGGTGCCGGATCTCCAGACTCTGGATCAGCGGGATACCGGCCTGCTCCATGGCAAAACACACGACCGGCGACAGGCGCAAGGCAGTGGTCACCTGCTGTGGTGCAGTTCCCGGGACAGCCGTGGTTTCCAAGCGCAAACAACTCCTCCCACCGAATCAGCCCCTCAAGCATAGGCTGACAGACAGTGACGTGTAAGCGGATTTTGGGGCGGCGGTGTGACAGCGGGCAGCGCCCGCCCCCAAATTGCGGCCGCCCGGATTATGCTGTCCCGGTGACATTCATCCGGAAACGATAGGCCATGGATCTCTACATCTACGCGGACCGGCAGCACATTGGCTCACTGATGGGCTGCCGACTTTTTGCCGATCCCCGGGTCGGGGCGACCGATTCCGGCTTCGTCCAAGGCGACTGGCCCGGGTTCGCCGAGACTCCCTATGCCGATGCCGAGACCTGGGCGACGCTGGATTTCATCCTCGGCAACAATGAGACGGGCGACCTGTATCGCCGGGCCCGGATCTACCCGACCACCACGATCGGCGAGACAGTCACCTTCTGGTACGGGTACATCCAGACACGGGCCCCGAAAGGCTGACAGGCACCAGTTTTGCCCCCCTCACCCGCAACGCTCCCCCGCCGGGGCGAGGGACTTTTAAGCGGTACTTTGTTTTAGTTCCTGAAACTGCCCATGGTCCGGGATCTGTCCAGTCCTCGGCAACATACCTTAGCCTCGGCGCTGCTGCAGGGCCGATTCGATCGCCCGTTGAATAGAGTCGATCGATTGGGCCCCGTCCACCCCCAAATACATGTCCCGGCTGCCGTAATACGCCTTCATTTCCTCGTTCAGCCGGAGTTGGTCCTCAATCCGCTGAGTCGCGTTCTTTTCATCGTCCTCGTCCCGGTGGATCAATTCACCCCTGTCGTCATCACAGATCCCCGGCTTGGCGGGCGGATTGGTTTCGGTGTTGTACGTCCGGCTGCAGGTGCGGCAGACCTGCCGGTGCACGAGCCGTTCGACCATGACCTTTTCGGGCACCTGCAGGGACACGACGAGCGACACCGCCTGCTTGACCTGGACCAGCATATGGTCGAGCGCCAGGGCCTGCAGCAGGGTGCGGGGAAACCCGTGCAGGATCCAGCCGTCCGCCGCATCGGGCTGTTTCAGCCGGGCTTTGAGTAAGGCGATCACGATGTCATCCGGGACCACATCGCCCCGCTCGAGGATGGCCTTGATCTCCGTGCCCTGCATCGTCACGACGGCCGCGGCGTCCCGCAACAGCTGCCCTGTGGAGATGGCCGGTACCCCGTTGGACTTGGCCAGACGGGCCGCCTGGGTGGCTTTGCCCGCACCGGGCGGCCCGAGCAGGACGATGCGGGCGGCAGGCCGCAGCCCCGTCTCGGACACGGCAAACGGGACCATGGCCCGATCCGCCGGTAGCGGTGCCGCCATGGCCGTACCGCCCACCGCCCACATCACCAGCAGCGCCCCCAAACCCACGACTGAACGTGGACACCCTGTTCCCCTTCCCATTGGCGCGGGCCCCTCCATCCACCACAACAGCGTTCTCTATTCCTTATTCCCCTTCGGCGGATCGGGACACGGACTGAACCTGCCGCCGTGTCATAATGCAGGCAACAAAATCCCACTGTCCCGTGTGCATTCCGAGGACCCGCCGTGCCCACGCCCCAGGTGCCGTTTTTACTCCGCCTGACCGCCAGCAGCCGTCTCGCCCACGCCTCGGCGTTTGCCCTGGCGACAGGCTGGCTGACCATCACCCGGCATGGCGTGATCCTCACTCTGCTGGCCACGTGGGATGCCTTTGCCCTGGCCTACCTGGTGCTGATCTGGGGGGTCGTCGTCCAAGCTACGCCAGAGCACACGCGGGCCTATGCCAAGCGTGAGGATCCGTCCCGCCGCACGATCTTCACCCTGCTGCTGTTGGGCTCCATTGCCAGTTTCTTTGCGGCCGTCGTCTTCCTGGATCATTCCGGGACCTTGTCATCACAGGCCTCGTCGCTGTTTTACGCCCTCTGCATCGCCGCCCTCGTCATGGGCTGGCTGCTCACCCACACCCTCTACGCCCTGCACTACGCCCACCTCTACTATGGCAGCGGACACAGCGCGAGCGGCTTGGCATTCCCCGGTGATGAAGAGCCGGACGACTTCGATTTCATTTATTTTGCCATCACCATCGGCATGACCTTCCAGGTATCGGATATCGTCATCACCCAACGACGGCTGCGCCGGGTGGTGATCCGCCATGCCATGCTCAGCTTCGTCTTTGCCACCGTGATCATCGCCATAACGATCAACCTCGTCGCCAGCCGGCTGTAAAGGGTTCACCGATGTCCACCCATGATGTCAGCGTGTCCTGGCGCCGAGACAGGCCCGATTTCACCTACGACACCTACGGGCGGGATCACCGCTGGGCGTTCGGCACCGGCTCGCTCGTCCAGGCCTCCGCCGCCGAGGCATACAAAGGCAACCCCGACCTGGTCAACCCGGAAGAGGCCCTGGTCGCCGCCCTGTCGAGTTGCCATATGCTGACGTTCCTGGCCATCGCCGCCCGGAGGCGGTTCGTCGTCGACTCCTACGTCGATGACGCCATGGGGTATCTGGAGAAAAATGCCGCCGGCAGGATGGCCGTCACCCGGGTGACCCTGCGTCCGGCCATCGTGTTCAGCGGAGAGCGCCCGCCCAGTCCGGCGGAGATCGCCCACCTGCACGAAGCCGCCCATAAGGAGTGCTTTATCGCCAACTCGGTGACGACGGTGATCACGGTCGACTCGCCACTCGCCTAGATGACGGCCACCGGCGTGACGACGGGGGCCTGGACGACAGTCCATTCCTCAGGTGGGGCGATCAGGCTCGGCACCGAAATCTCCCGACCATCGGGGGCCGTAAAGCGGAATCGGTCGATGCCCCGAATAAAGTAGTCATACTCGCAACGCCACCACGAGCGCTGTTCCCGCACGCCCTGGGCCCGCAGGATGGGGCCCAGCACCTGGACAGCCGCCTCACGCCGGTAATTGGGGATACTGGGAAACAGGTGGTGGATGATGTGGCGCTCGCCGCCCTCGCCAAAGTAGAGGATGCCGAGGATCGGTCCGGGCCGGTACAGGGTCGCCAGTGAAAAGTCGTTGGAAAGGTCGATGTCCATGTGTTCGGTGGCCTGCCGCAAGCCGTTCAGCAACGGCGTCACCACGGTGAGCGGGAGCACCCAGCCGAACAGGAACAGCCGGGGCCACCAGACGCAGCTGGCGATCAGACCGACGTACATGACGACGGCCAAAGCCTCCTCGATTTTGTGCCGGCGGATGACGGTCGCATTCCAGTCGTACAGCCGCAGAAACTCCTTCCGGAAGGTCACGGCCAAGGGCGTGTAGCTCTCCGGGGTGATCAGCCGGTTGGTGGCAAGCAGCAGGCCGGGCAGGGTAAGGAACGATAACTTGCGCAGCGGCGTGTGCAGGTCGTCGACGTCGTTTTGATCCTTGCGGGTGTTGGCGTGCCGATGGTGGGTCAGATGATGCTCTCCCCAGAGCGTCGGCGTGATCAGGGCCGGCATGAAGGTCAGCAGGCTGCCGATCCAGGACCAGAACGGTCCGCCGACCTTGCGGTGTACAAAAAGGTCGTGCCCGATGATCGCGGCCCCCTGCAGGCAGGCGCCCTGCAAAAAGATGAGGATCGCCATCAGCCAGACGGGCGCCACGGCAATCCCGGCCGCCAGGCAGACCAGGACCGTGAGGATACCGAAAAAGCTGACCGCATCGGCTCGGCGGCTCGCCGTCAGCAGGCGCATCATCGTCTCGGGCCCAACGTCGCGCGCCATCAGGCGGGCGGCTGCCCGCCAGTTCTGGGGCGGCGGTAACTCAAAAGCCATGACAAGGACGTCCCGTCGGTCGAGCCGAGTGTGTTGGGGAATCATCGCTCGACTGTCTCAGGCGGTCAAGACAAGGGCGTCGCCTCCCTCATCGGCCCCACGGCATCACCAGGCCACGCCACAGCGTCAACACACCATCGCATCGCCACGTGATCACGACAACGCATGATCACATAAACACACCATCAGCTCCGTATCCTTATTGCCATCACGCGTCCGTGACATGCCCTATTGGGACTCGCCCATCTCCAGATCGAGCAGCCAGTCCCGGCCGATCTGGGTCAGTCTGGTTTCCCTGATCGATGCGGCAGTGGCCACCAGGGCCGAGGCCGCCTCTTCCGGGGCCAGGGCCCCTTTCGTCAGGACCATGCGCAGGTTCAGTTTCAAGTCCCGGGCGATCGCCGTGGCCCGTCCTGCGAAGGCGCCATCCAACCGCTCGATGAGGCGTTCTGCGACAGCCATCCCACCCTCTTCCGCAACGCGCTCGATGCCACCAGTTTGGAATCCGCCAGTAGGGTGAACTTCAGGTCTCGCAGGCGTTCGTTGGCCTGCCGCCGGGCAAAATGACTGTCCGCGCTGATCCCGTACACCTTGGTATCCCGATCGGTGAAGTCACCCAGCGGACTGTTGAATGCGGCGATCGCCGTGGGGCAGGCGAAGGTGAAATCGTGGGGCCAGAAGCAGAACACCTGACTGCGCCGGGATCATCGGATCGGGGCCATGCGGCTTGTCGCCGACCGAGCGCCGGGCTAGAATCGCCGCACCGTGGCGGCCCATCCGGACGCTGCACGGATCCGGACAGGAGACACCGCCGTGAGCAGCGACCAGGGATTGCAGGCACAGTACGCCCCGCACAGCACGTGTTTCGGCTGTGGTCCGGCCAATGCCAAAGGGCTGCAGATCAACAGCCGGGTCGACGGCGACACCGTCATTGCCGACTGGCAGGCCGAACCGCACCATGAGGCATTTCCCGGCATGGTCAGCGGCGGGATCATCGGTGCCCTGCTGGACTGCCACTCGAACTGGACCGCCGCCTGGCACCTGATGCGGTCGGCCGGATTGGACCAACCGCCCTGCACGGTCACGGCCGAGTTTGCCGTCAAGCTGCGGCGCCCCACCCCGACCAGCGAGATTTTGCATCTGGCAGCCACCGTCGCCGAAGCCACGGCGGACCGGGCCGTGATCCACGCGACTTTGACCGCCGGCGGCAAGGTCTGTGCCACCTGCATCGGCACCTTCGGCGCCGTCAAAGAGGGGCACCCCGCCTACCACCGCTGGTAAATGGACGGCCCCTCAGTCGTACAGAAAATCCAACGCCGCCGGTACGTGCCGGCGCCAGGTCGTTTCGCTGTGGTCCCCCTCGGCATCCGGAAACCACATCAGGTCGGGGCCGGCCGTGAAGCCGATCGTTTCCAGATGGTCGACGAAGCGGGTCACGACGTCGAGCATGTCCCAGCCTTCGTGGGCGCCGGCATCGAGGTAGAGCCGGCTGCCCGCCGGGACGTCCCTGCCGGCGGCCCGATCCGTGATCGTCGACGGGTCACCCGAGATGGCCGGTGGCATGGCCATGGCTCGGCCGAACAGCTCCGGGTATTGGAAAAAACCGTGCACTGCCATCAGGCCGCCCAAAGACGAGCCGCCGATCATGGTGTTTTCAGGCCCGGACAGGATGCGCCAGTCGGCCTGGATCTGCGGCATCAGGGCCGTGATCACCCCATCGAGAAACGCCGCCCCCCGGCCCGTCCGTCCCCAGAAGGCGCCGGGTGTCAGCTCCTCCAGGCGGGTCGCCCCGCCGTGGTGGATCCCGACGACGACAGGCACGGTTGCGCCCAGCCTGGCCCGGCGGTCGAGGGCTTCGTGCAGGTGCCAGCCACCCGATTGGGTCCCCCCATCAAAGAACAGATTCTGCCCGTCGAACATGTAGGCGACGGGATAGGCCCGATCGCCCTGACCATAGCCTGGCGGCGTATAGATCGAAAGCGGGTAGATCCCGTCGAAGCCGGGGATCTGCAGGCCGGGCAGGTGGTGCACCCAGCCATGCACCGACGAATCGGGATGATGGCAATCAGTAGACATGGCCACGAGTATGGCAGATGACCGGCATCATCCGGGAGGCACCCGCCGCCAACCATCGCCACAGGGTCATCTCCGCCAACCAACGGCAGTTGCCTGAAGGGGTGTGGGGCGAGTCGATTACGGGGCGGGTTCGGTGATCGCGTCCGTGTGGACGCTGAGCCGGTTCCGCCCCGTAATCGGCCGTCCCACGCCCCTTCAGGCGACTGCCGTCTCGTTCCAGGCGGAACGGACCGTGACCACCGGGTGACGGCTGCGCCGGGTGACGGCATCGGCCGTACTGCCCAGGGCTAGGCGGTGCAGACCCATGCGGCCGTGGGTGCCGAGGACGATCAGGTCGGCCTCACATTCCTCGGCGGCGGCCAGGATCTGCTCGGCAGGGGGTCCGACCCGGAGGAGGAGCGTCGGCTGCAGCTCTGCGGGCAGGCGCATGCCGACCCGTTGCAGGAAGACGGTGCCCCGTTCCCGGCGCAAGTCGATCTCCTTAAGGACGGGCACGCCGCTCGTGATGCCGGCGCCGGAGGGGGTCTCGACGACGTGGATGACCGTCAGCCCGGCATGCAGGCTGCGGGCCAGTTCCACGGCCACGCCCAAGGCGGCTTCGGCAGGCTCACTGTCGTCGACGGCTGCCAGAATGCGTCGGTACACGCGTCCGCCTTCCCGCCGCTGCCTTTGCGGCCGCATCACGTCGCCGATCCCAGCATGACCACGGACCCGATGCCGCACCATGGCCGACTTTGACGGCATCGGCGCCAAGGGCGGGCCCGGGGCATCCTCGCCCAGCCACAGAAAAATGCCCGCCAAACGCCAGACCGGCCCCGCCGCATATGCGGCGGGGCCGGTCACCAGGAGCCTGATTAAGCGGTGCGCTTGCCGACCCGGAAGAGCACGACCATCAGCAGGGCAAAGGGCACGAGCGCCCAGAAGTTGTTCTCACCCAGGGCGCCGAGCACCTTGGTGAGATCGATGTACTTGTCCCACTCGGCCCCGGCGAGACCGGCGACGAAGACACCGGCCAGCGAGCCGCCGGCAATGAAGCCGGAAGCCAGAAGGATGCCGGGGGCGAACTCCGACTCTTCCGCCGATTGGGCCTTGCGGCGATCAACCAGCCAGCGGACGAGGCCGCCGGCCATGACGGGCACCGAGGTGGCGATCGGCAGGTAAGCACCCACCGCAAAGGGCAGGGCCGACACGCCGCACAGCTCCATCATCAGCGACAGGAAGACGCCGATGAGGACGAGCCCCCAGGGCAGCTTCTGGGTGAGGATGCCATCGATGATCATGCTGAACAGCCGGGCCTTGGGGGCATCCAGCTTGGTGACTTTTTTGCCGTCGACTTCGGAGACGACGCCGCCGATGCCGGGATCGACCAGGTAGGCGATGTGATTGGAATCGTCGACGAGGTACTTGCCGACGGGCACGGTGCCGACAGCTTCCGGCATGAAGTGCACCTTGTAGGTCTTGTGGTCGGGCCCCGCCTGGGTACGGGCGTCACCGGCCACGGTGGCCGTGTAGGCCGGAAAGCTGCGGGGAACGACGGTCGTGTACGCCTGGTTCAGGAACAGGAGGGTCCAGCCGATGACCAGGGCGCTGGTGATGACGCCGATGGTGATGGCGATCTGCTGAGCCCGGGGGGTGGAGCCGACGAGGAAGCCTGTTTTCAGGTCCTGGCTCGTCGTCCCGCCGTTGGAAGCGGCGATGCAGACGATGGCCGCCGTGGACAGGGCCATGGCCCGGTAGGAGATGCCCGTCCAGCCGATGGCCAGAAAGAGCAGGCAGGTGATCAGTAGCGTGGCCACCGTCATCCCGGAGATCGGGTTGGACGAGCTGCCGATCTCGCCGGTGATCCGGCTGGAGACAGTGACGAAGAAGAAGCCGAAGACGATGATCAGCACCGCCGACAGGGCATGGATCTGCAGCACGGGCGCCAGCCAGATGGCCAGACCCAGGGCGACCGTGCCGCCGAGGACATAGCTCATCGGCAGGTCACGCTCGGTACGCAGCGGGGCTTCGACGGCCGTCTCCGTCTTGTTGCGGGAAGCGAGGAAAGTGGCCATCCCCTTTTTGAAGGCGTTGATGATCGTCGGGAACGAGCGGACAAGACTGATGATCCCGCCCGTGGCCACCGCCCCGGCGCCGATGTAAAGGATGTAGGCGTTGCGGATCTCGTGGGGGTTCATGTCCTTGATCAGCTTGGTGGCCGGGAACATGGGGGTGGTCATGCCCTCGCCGAAGATCGAGATCATCGGGATCAGGATCAAAAAGGAGAGGACACCGCCGGCCATCATCGTCGCCGACGTCTTCGGGCCGATGATGTAGCCGACGCCGAGCAGTTCCGGCGAGACTTCCGCCGCCAGCGAGCCGCCCTTCAGCGTCCGGAAGATCCACTCGGGCGCTTCCTTCCAGGCATGGGCTCCGGCATTGAGCAACTTGTAGAGCGCACCCAGGCCAAAGCCGAGAAACACCGTTTTGGCTTCTGTGCCGCCCTGCTCGCCGACGATGAGCACGTCCGCACAGGCCGTGCCTTCGGGATAGGTCAGCTTGCCGTGCTCCTGGACGATCAGACCCTGCCGCAGGGGGATCATCATCAGCACGCCGAGCAGGCCGCCGAGCAGGGCCACCATCAGCACCCGGACCAGTTCGAGGTCCTGCCCCATGAGGAGCAGGGCCGGCATGGTGAAGGAGACACCGGCGGCGATGGACTCACCGGCGGAACCGGTCGTCTGGACGATGTTGTTTTCGAGGATCGTCGCCCGGCCGAACGCCCGGAAGACCGTGATGGACAGAACGGCAATGGGGATCGAGGCGCTGACGGTCATGCCGACCTTCAGCGCCAAATAAACGGACGAGGCCGCAAAGATGATGCCCAGAATCGCCCCGAGCGCCACCGCCCGGAACGTCAGCTCCGCCGGCGAGTCGTGGGGCGAGATGTAGGGTTTGAAAGCATCGCCCTTGGGCGGACTTTCGGGGGTCGCGGTGGCCATAACGTTCACTCCGACGGTCGATCAGGTCATAGAACGTAGAGCTTAACCTGTTCTTAGGCTGCCGGGCAAGACCGACCTGGTAAGCGGGGCCCGGCTCTAGGCCTTGCAGACAGACATGACCCCGCCGTGAACTAAAATCAAGGAACTGCCATTTGCCTGGCGTCTTGGCGCTGTCCCGAAAAATGGGTACGCACGATCACGGTGCACGCCTGACGGTAGTTACTGCGGATTC
>JACMPN010000020.1 GCA_014377495.1 Candidatus Sericytochromatia bacterium | reverse complement strand
GAGGCTCCCCCTCTCCACCCTGGAGAGGGGGCTGGGGGGTGAGGTGAGAACGCCACCAACCCAGATGTGCGCTCGAACGCCACCCCCGACGAATCGCTCGGTCGCCCAAGGGAATTCGGAGCGTCATCAGACTTCCGGTGGCATGGTTGGTTGACACCCGGCAAGGGTGGGCCTTCGCCGCACGAACAACCGGTTCGCCGAAAGCGCCTACAGGTTGCCCAGGCTGACCTGCTGCGACTTGCCACCCTGCTGGACGAGCAGGGTCAACGGCCCTTTGACCGCGGCGGGTAAATCGGCCCAGTAGTAGCCATCCTTCTGTTTCAGGCCGAGACGGTACGTCCCGGGTCCCGTCACCTGGATCTGGGCATCGGCAATCGGATGCTTGTGACCGGATGCCGGCAACAAGACCAAACCGATGCGCTTGGCAGCACCCTGCGGGACCGTCGTCGGCCGGTCGATCATCAAAGTCGTCGTGATCGGACAGTGGCTGCCGACCCGGTTGGAGACGATCTGGGGATGCGCCGGACAGGCCCGGGCCGACTGGTGCCAGTCCGTGATGTCCAAGCCCGCTTCCCAGACCGTTCCGAGTTTCAGGATGCGGCTGTGGCCGTGCTGGCCATGGTCATGGCCAGCCGGTGCGGCAGGCTGGGCGTGGTGGTCATGGCCCGGGGGGTCGGCAGAGGCGTTCAGACCGGCCGTGATTGCCACAGCAACGGCAAGGACTGCCGTCCAGGGGGAAAGGAAATGGGCCTTCATCGTTTTTCTCCATCTCTGTGTCTTGGGGGAGCGGCTTATCCGGCTGTGACGGGATAGCCTTCTTCGGCGACCACGGCCGCGATGTCCGCCAGCTTCAATTGCGTCGGATCGAAGGTGACGGTCAGCGTGCCGCCCTCCAGGTCGATGCTGTGCGTCAGGTCAGTGAAGTGTTTCTCCAGGGCTTCGCCGATATGTCGCACGCAGTTGCCGCAGGTCATGCCCTCGACAGCCATCGTGACGGTCGTCCGGGCTTGGGTGGTGTCGTTTGCCATGGTTCAGTCCTCCTGATACGGGTAGCTGCTGGTTGCGAGAAAGTCTAGAGTCCGATAATTAGAAACGGATTGGAAGGTCATGAGGCCGATGCGGACCTTTTGTCGGTGGTCAGCACAGGCTGCGGCAGGACCAAGTCCCCGACGCCGGCCGCCGCCCCGTCGATATGCTTGCAGGGCACACCGGTCGCGATGACCTGGGTGGCCTGTCGGTCCATATAGCTGGCCAAACCGTCGCGAAAGGCCGTCAGTTCGGCAATGCGGCGATCGAGGTCGGTCAGCTTCTCCGCCAACAGGGCCTCGACATGGCCGCACGGCCGAATCCCCTGGGCCCAGAGCCCCAGTGTCTCTTTGATCTCCGTCAGTGACAATCCGAGGGCCTTGGCGCCCTTGATGAAGGTCAGTCGCTGGATATCGGTGTCGTAAAAGAGGCGGTAACCGGAGTCGCTGCGCTGGGGTTCGCCCAGCAGACCGACACCTTCGTAGTACCGGATCGTTTTGACGCTCATGTTGACCTGCTTGGCGGCATCACCGATGAACACGCCTGCGCCCATGATGTCGATCTCCTTTGTCGGCCCCGCTTCTGCGTTAGCCTGATCGTGACTGTCATCAGCGTAAACCCTCCCCCCACGGGAGGGTCAAGGCGTGCCCGGGGACGGTTGACTCTCCTGCTGGGGGGAGGGTTTACACTCTGTTCAACTGGGCAATGCCCCATCCCCGGCCGATTCGGCCAGGTCCCATTGGCAAGGAGACACACCATGACGACGCAGGTTCACGCCACGAACCGTCCTCAGCAGCATGCCGAAGTGACCCTCGGCATTGGCGGGATGACGTGTGCCTCCTGCTCCAACCGCATCGAGCGGGCCCTGAACAAACACCCCGGCGTGCTCACGGCGGCTGTGAATCTGGCCGCTGAACGGGCGACCGTGACCTACGACCCCCAGTCGGTGACTGCTGCCGACCTGGTACAGGCCGTTGAAAATGCCGGCTACCAGGCCAGTCCGATCATGCCTACCGTCTCGATCGAACAGCAGACCGCTGAACGCGACACCGTCAAGGCCGAAGCATACGACGTCCTGCGGAACCGCCTCATTCTCGCCGGTGTGCTGACGTTGCCGGTCTTCCTGATCTCGATGGTGCCGGGACTGACCTTCCCGGGTTACGCCTACGTGCTCCTCGCCCTGACGACACCGGTACAGTTCGTCGCCGGCTGGCCCTTCCTGAGGAACGCCTGCAAGGTGATCCGCCACGGCTCGGCGAACATGGACGTGCTGGTCGCCCTGGGCACACTGGCGGCCTTCGGGTTCAGCGTTTACCAGACCTTCTGGATGAGCGGGCACGGTCACTACTATTACGAGACGGCCGCCGTGATCATCACCTTGATCCTGCTGGGCAAGCTCCTCGAGGCCAGGGCCAAGGGTGACGCCAGTTCGGCCATCAAGAAGCTGATGGGCCTGCGGGCCAAGACCGCCCGGGTGATCCGGGACGGCCGGGAAATGGACCTGCCCGTGGATCAGGTGCAGGTCGGCGACCGGATCCTGGTCCGACCGGGGGAAAAGGTCCCCGTCGACGGCACCATCGTCAGCGGCTTTTCCGCCCTGGACGAGTCCATGCTCACCGGCGAAAGTCTCCCCGTCGACAAAGGCGAAGGCGATCAAATCATCGGGGCCACGCTGAACAAGACGGGGGCCTTCACGATGCAGGCCACCCAGGTCGGCACCGAGACGGCATTGGCCCAGATCATCCGTCTCGTGCAGGAAGCCCAGGGCGGCAAAGCGCCGATCCAGCGCCTGGCCGATCAGGTGTCCGGCGTGTTCGTGCCCATCGTCATCGGCCTGGCCCTGCTGACCTTTGCGGGCTGGTTCTTCCTGGCCGCCCCCGACGACTGGTCGGCGGCCCTGACGGCCACCGTCGCCGTGCTCGTCATCGCCTGTCCCTGTGCGATGGGCCTGGCCACCCCGATGGCGATCATGGTCGGCACGGGCAAAGGCGCCGAAATGGGCATCCTGATCAAAGGCGGCGAGGTCCTGGAACGGGCCCGCCACGTGAACACCGTCGTCTTCGACAAGACGGGCACACTCACCGAGGGCAAGCCCTCGCTGACCGATATCATCCCCACCGGCACGATCAGCACCCGGGACCTGCTCCGCCTCACGGCCAGTGCCGAACGGTCCAGCGAACATCCCCTGGGCGAGGCGATCGTCCGGGCTGCCCGTGACCAGGGCTTGGCGCTGGCAGAGGCCGTGGACTTTGGGGCCATTGCCGGCGGTGGCATCCAGGCGGTCGTCGACGGCCGGACGATGCGCGTCGGCACCCGCACGCTGATGGCGGACGGCGGGATTGACCTTGCGGCCGTCGAACCCGAGGCCGTCAGGTGGGAGAACGCCGGCAAGACCGCCATGTTCATTGCCATCGACGGTCAGCTCGCCGGCATCATCGCCGTCGCCGACACCCTGAAATCGCATGCGGCCGAAGCGGTGGCGGAGCTACAGCGTCAGGGCCTGCAGGTCGTGATGATCACCGGCGACAACCGGCGGACGGCAGAAGCCATCGCCAAGCAGGCAGGGGTGGCGACGGTCGTGGCCGAGGTCCTGCCCCGGGACAAGGCCGAGCACGTCAAACGCTTTCAGCGCGAGGGGCGCATCGTCGCCATGGTCGGTGACGGCATCAACGATGCCCCGGCCCTGGCGCAGGCGGATGTGGGCATCGCCCTGGGCACGGGCACGGACGTGGCCATGGAGGCCTCGGACCTGACCCTGATCTCCGGCGACGTCCGGGGCGTGGCCGATGCCATGGCCCTGTCCCGGGCGACCCTGACCAACATCAAGCAGAACCTGTTCTGGGCGTTCTTCTACAACATCATCGGCATCCCGGTGGCGGCGGCAGGCTGGTTGAACCCGATGCTGGCCGCAGCGGCGATGGGGTTCAGCTCGATCTTCGTCGTCACGAACTCGCTGCGCCTGCGCCGCCTGCGGATGTTGCGGGGTGGTCGGTAGCACGGGTGATCCTGCCGGGTGCACAGATCGCCGGATGCAGCCAAGTCCATTCGGGGCCACCCCGTTTCCAATCTGTTTCTAATTTGCAACCTTTAAGATTTCGCTGCAAGGAATGCGACATGCCCCGACTGACCCGTACACTCAGCGTCCTGATCACCGGCCTCTTTTGGGTGGCTCCGGTGGCCCTGGCGGCGGCGCCACTGACCCTGGAGGCGGCCCTGCACCAGGCTGCGGCGGCCCATCCCGACCTCACCGTCCAGCGCCGACAGCTGGCGGTCGCGGAGACGGAACGCATCCGGGCGGGGTTCTGGCTGCCGGACAACCCGACGGTGCAGGGCTTTTACGGCCCGGGCGGGGACTCCGACCTGGGCGTGTCCGTCTCGCAGCAGTTCGAGATCGCCAATCAACGCGGCGCCCGGCTGCAGATCGCCGAAGCGGTGATCGGCCAGGCCGGGGCCGACACCGCCGCCTTTCGCCAGAACGCCCTGGCCGATGTGAAAGGGGCCTTCTTCGACGTCCTCTATTGGCAGGAACGTCAGAGTCTGGCGGCGGCCTCCGTGACCGTCACGGCGGAGCTGGACCGGATCGCCCGCAAGCGGCTGGCGGCACAGGACATCGCCGCCGTCGATGCCACCCAGGCTACGATGGCCCTGGAAGGCGCCAAAGCCCGGCAGGTCGATATCGCCAGTCAGCTGCAGGTGAGCCGTGTGGGGCTCGCCCGGTTGCTCGGCATGTCTGATTCCCCGGACCTGGCCGTCACCGGCACCCTGCCCCCCGGCATCCAGCCACCGGCGGCGTCCGATGCCGTCAGCCAGGCCATGGCCCACCGGGCCGACCTCCGGGCCCTGGAGGCGCAACTGGTCCAGATGCAGGGACAGCAGGCCCTGTCGCAGCGGGAGATCGTGCCCGATCCGACCCTGACCCTGAGCTATGGCCGGCGGGCCACGACCAAGGGGAATCCCGGCGCCAACGTCGCCAGCGACTCCGGCAGCACCGTCCAGATCGGCGTGTCGCTGCCCATCCCCGTGGTCAACTACCGTCAGGCCGAGCTGGCCCGGAATGCGTCGGAACGGGCCGTCATCGAGGCCAGACAGGCGGCCCTGCGGACCCGCATCGTCCAACAGGTCGGAGAAGCCCTCGCCTCGTGGCAGTGGCGGTTGCCGGCCGCCAAGACGTATGCCGCCATGGTCCCGGCCCTACAACGCACGCTGACTCTGCTGCGGGCCGCGTACCGTGAGGGCCAGATCGAGTTACAACGGGTCCTGCTGGCCCAGGACCAGCTGATCCAGAACCAGACGGCCCTGCTCGACGTGCAACGGCAGTTGCGCCAGGGCGACGTGAGCCTCGACCGTGCCCTCGGCCGGCTCGACATCGACAACAAGGAGACCCCATGATCCGCCGACTGTCTGTCGTTGCCCTGACGCTGGCCCTGCTGCCGGCCGGCGCTGCCGTGGCCCATGGCGGCGAGGATCACGGCGATCACGCCCCGATCGCCGCCACGACGCCCAACCGTCCCGGACTCACCCGGGCGGCGGCGACCGATCGCTTTGAGCTCGTCATGACCCTGGAGGCGCCAAAGGCCGGTTCTAAGCAGCATGTCCACCTCTACCTGTCCGATTACGCCACCAATGCGCCTGTCCACGGGGCCACGCTCAGCCTCGACTGGGGTCAGCAGGTGACGGGTCAGGTCAGCGAAACAAAACAGGCAGGCGTCTACGAGAGCGAGGTGTCCTTCCCGGCGGCGGGCGACTATGCCCCGCTCGTCACGGTGAACGCGGGCGGAGAGGCGGATCTGATCACGCTGGATGCGATCCCCGTCCCTGCCCCGGCGACACCCCCGGTGAGCAAAAATCTGCCCTGGCTGGTGGGCGTGGCCGTCCTCCTGTTGGCCGGCGGGTTGGCCTGGTGGCGCTGGAAACCCCGGGCTCAGCGGGACGTCCACAAGGCGGAGGCCCGCTCATGAGACGCCCCATCACCCTGTTGACCTCGCTGTTGCTGCTGGCGACGTCTCCTGTCTGGGCTCACGGGGGCGAGGACCATGGGGATGCCGGTCCGGCCCCAGTAGCCGCCGCCGCCGGCAATACCCTGGCGGTGACGAAGGAGTCCCAGTTCCTGCTTGGCATCCGCACCGAGCTGGCGACGGAAAAACAGCTGCCCAAACAGATCCGGGTGAACGGCCGCATCATTGCCCGTCCCCAGGGGCAGGCGGCCGTCATGTCGCCGGTGACCGGGACGATTTTGCCGCAATCGGCCATCCCCGCCTTTGGCGACCGGGTCCGGCAGGGTCAGACTCTGGCTGTGGTGGCCCAGGCCATCGGTGCTGCCGAGCGTCTGCAGATGAAGACGGAGCAATTCCGCACGACGGCCGAGCGGAGCAAGGCCACAGCCGACCTGCAGGTGGCCATCGGCAGTGCGGCAGTGGCCAAAGCCACCTGGCAACGGGCTCAGCGCCTCTCGGAAGTGGTCGCCAAAAAAGAGATTCCCCTGGCCGAGCAGGCTTACCGGGCGGCGGAAGCCCAGGTGAAGGCCCTGCGGGCCCAGCTCGCCCAACTTGACCAACAGGGAAGCGCCTTACAGGCCATGTCCGGCAACGGCGGCGGCAGTCTGAACCGGTTTGTGCTCACCGCCCCGATCAGTGGCCTGATCAGCGCCCGGGACGCCGTGGCCGGGGCCCAGGTGACGCCCGACAGGCGCCTGTTCGAAATCGTCGACACCAGCACCGTCTGGGTCGAGGCCCAGATCTTCGAGACGGACCTGGCTGCCGTCGAGACGGTCCGCACGGCCTCCGTGCGCACGGCCGCCTATCCGGATCGCCAGTTTTCCGGACGGCTGGTCAGCCTCGGTCAGGTGGTCGATGACACCACGCGCACCGTCAAAGCGGTCTTCGCCGTCGCCAACCCCGCCGGCACGCTGCGGCTCGGCCAATTTGCCACCGTGTCGCTGGCCACGGGGATGACGGCAAAACAGGTCGTCGTACCGCAGCGGGCCATTTACGCCCAAAGTGGTAAACAGTGGCTCTTCGTCCACACTACGCCGGAGACGTTTGAACGCCGTGAGGTCGTCATTGCCGAGACGGTCGGGGACCAGTCGATCGTCAGCCAGGGAATCAAAGCTGCGGAGCGGGTGGTCACCACGGGCGCCTATCAGCTGTTGAACATGCGGGCGGGGGCCCTACCCCGGCCATGATCGACGCCATCCTCCGTTTCGCCCTCAAAAACCGGCTGCTGGTCGTCGTCGCCGCGATCCTGTTGCTGATCTACGGCGGCATCGTCATCCAGAAAATGCCGGTCGATGTCTTCCCCGACCTGAACCGGCCCACCGTCACGATCATGAGCGAAGCGGCCGGTCTCGCCCCGGAAGAGGTCGAGACACTGGTCACGCTGCCCATCGAAACGGTGCTCAACGGGGCGCCGGGTGTGCAGCGGCTGCGTTCGACCTCGGGCGTGGGCCTGTCGGTCGTCTACGTCGAATTCGACTGGGGCACCGACATCTACCGGGACCGGCAACTGGTCTCCGAAAAGCTGCAGCTGGCCGCAAGCCGGCTGCCGACCGGCGTGAGCCCGGTGATGGGCCCGATCAGCTCGATCATGGGCGAGATCATGCTCATCGGCATGACGGGCGGCGAGCACACCTCCCCGATGGAGGTGCGGACACTGGCCGACTGGGTCGTGCGGCCCCGGCTGCTGACCATTCCCGGCGTCGCCCAGGTCGTCCCGATCGGGGGCGGCGTCAAACAGGTCCAGGTCCAGGTCTGGCCCGACAAGCTGCGCCAGTTCGGCATCACCCTGCAACAGGTGGAGCAGGCGGTCGGGGCCAGCAATCAGAACACGACGGGCGGTTTCGTCGAGCGGCAGAGCCAGGAATACCTGATCCGCAACATCGGCCGCACGGATTCACCCGCACAGATCGGCGACACGGTCGTCTCCTATCAGGGTGGCGTCCCCATCCGGGTCAGGCAGGTGGCCGACGTCGGCTACGGCATCCAGGTCAAACGGGGCGATGCCAGCGTCATGGCCCGACCGGCCGTGATCATCAGCGTGCAGAAGCAGCCCGGCACCGACACCATCGCCCTGACTGAACAGGTGGAAAAGGCCCTGGCGGAACTGAAAGTCGCCATGCCGGCCGACGTGACGCTGCACCCACACCTGTTCCGGCAGGCGACCTTCATCGAGGCGGCCGTCTCCAACGTGGAGGAGGCGTTGCGTGACGGGGCCATCCTCGTCACGGTCGTGCTCATCCTGTTCCTGATGAACCTGCGGACGACCGTGATTACCCTGACGGCCATCCCGCTGTCGCTGGTGCTGACGGCATTTTTCCTGCACTGGCAGGGCATCTCGATCAACACGATGACCCTGGGCGGGCTGGCCGTGGCCATCGGCGAGCTGGTCGACGACGCCATCGTCGACGTGGAGAACATTTTCCGGCGGCTGAAGGAAAATGCGCGGCTCGGGTATCCCAAATCCGCCCTGCAGGTGGTGTACGAGGCCAGCCGCGAGATCCGCAACTCGATCGTCTTCGCAACGATCGTCGTTGTCCTCGTCTTCGTCCCCCTGTTTGCCATGGGCGGCATCGAGGGCCGGCTATTCACGCCCCTCGGCATCGCCTACGTGACGGCGATCCTCTCCTCGCTGCTGGTGTCCCTGACGTTGACGCCCGTGCTCTGCTTTTACCTCCTCCCCAAGGCCAAAGTCATCGCCCATGAGGCGGACAGCTGGCTGGTGCAGCGGCTGAAGGGGTGGGATGCCAGGGCCGTCCGCTATCTGATTCCCCGGCCGAAGCGGGTCCTGACCGTCGCCCTCGTCCTGGTGGCCCTGGCTGCGGCCACCGTGCCCTTTATGGGACGCAGCTTCCTGCCGCCGTTCAACGAGGGCACGGCCACGATCAATCTGTTGTCGGTGCCGGGGACGTCCCTGAGCGAGTCGAACAAGGTCGGCACCCTGGCCGAACGCCTCCTGATGCAGGTGCCCGATGTGGTTTCAGTGGGGCGGCGCACCGGGCGGGCGGAGCTGGACGAGCATGCCGAAGGCGTGCACTACACGGAGATCGACGTCGATCTGAAGCCCGACGGCCGGCCCCGGGAAGTGGTCCTCACCGACATCCGCCGCCAGTTGGCCAAGCTGCCGGGTGTCGTCGTGAACATCGGCCAGCCGATCAGCCACCGTCTGGATCACCTACTCTCCGGCGTGCGGGCCCAGGTGG
>JACMPN010000019.1 GCA_014377495.1 Candidatus Sericytochromatia bacterium | reverse complement strand
TCCGGGCCTCGTCGATGAGGATCGAGTCGACTTCGTCGACGATCGCCATGACGAGCGGCCGCTGGACCTGCTCGTCCCGGCTGGTGGCCATGTTGTCCCGCAGGTAGTCGAAGCCGAACTCGTTGTTCGTGCCGTAGGTGACGTCGGCGTTGTAGGCGATCTTGCGCTCACGGGGGCTGAGGTGGTGCTGGATGCAGCCGACCTCCATGCCCAAAAAGCGGTGGATCTGCCCCATCCACTCGGAGTCACGCTTGGCCAGGTAGTCGTTGACCGTGACCACGTGGACGCCGCGGCCGGCGAGGGCGTTCAGGTAGGTCGGGGCGGTGGCGACCAGGGTCTTGCCTTCACCGGTGCGCATCTCGGCGATCTGACCCTTGTGGAGGATCATCCCACCCAGCATCTGCACGTCAAAGTGGCGCATGTTCAGGACACGCTTGCTCGCTTCACGGCAGACGGCGAACGCCTCGGGCAGCATCTCCTCGAGGATCGTGTCCGTCAGCGCCCGGCGGGCCGCTTTCAGCTCGACGGGGTCCTTGGGCAGTTTGTTGCCGCCACGCTCGGCCCACTCTTTGTTGAACTTCTCTTTGAAAACGGCGGTTTTGGCCCGCAGTTCGTCGTCGCTGAGCGCCTGCATTTCCGGCTCGTAGGAGTTGATCTGCGCCAGGATCGGCTGCAACTTCTTGATCTTCCGTTCATGCGGGTTGCCGACGATCATTTCAAGTAGCTTAAACATGCCGCTCCCCAACACTGGTTTTCTTTTCCATCAGAGGGCGCAGTTTACCACACGGCGTGGGTCTCTGGAGTAAGGCAGACCCTCGCCGAAAGCCAGAGGCCACGGCTCAGCGGACCGTTTTCCGCAGTGTCCCGGCCAAGACCGTATCGCCCTGCTCAATCAAAAGCGGGCGGGGGAACGGCTGTTAACCGTTCCCCCGCCCGCTTGGCCTCTGGCAGCCGGGATGTCAACTCCGAGACAGCCAAGAAGCGCCCCCTGACCGTTTGAGATGCTTAGTACGCCGCCGGCCTGGTGGAGGAATAGAGTCGGAAGCTGAAGTCGGGCGCCATGACAGAGGTCCAGGTGGGGCTGACCGCCGCATCGAAGGTGAGATTGGCGCCGTCACCGTAGACGTCCCCATTGGAGAATGCGGCGCTCGCCGCACCGGAGGCGCAGTCGAGGACCCAGGCATACGTGGTGTTGCCGACGACCGCCACGGGGGTGGCGAAGGTCACGGGGGTCCAGGCGAATGCCGGGTTCGCCACAGTCACAGAAGCCTGGCAAATGGGGCTGCCTGTCGGCGAGCCAGTCTTATCCGTGGCATAGAGCGAAACGGTGACGTTGGCGTCTAGGCCCCCTTCCGCCTTGAGCATCAGGTCAAGTTTCGTGAGCGTGATGTCGCCATAGAGCATGAACGACTCACCGACCCGGGCCGTGGTCGAAAACGGCGTACCGCCGTCGACCGGTTCTTCCTGTGCAGCGGCGACGAAGACCTGCGGTGTGGGCGTGGGCGTGGGGCTCGGCACTGGCGTCTGTTCGCTGAAGGTGACGGTTGCCGTCAGGCTGCCGACAGGCGACGGGCTGGGGGTACCGGGAGCCGGCGTGGCATCAAGTTGCACGGCGACCGGCACCGGCGTATCCGCACCGGCCGTCACCGCGGCCGAGATCGTCTGCGAACCGATGGGCTTGCCGGTAGTGTCGTAGGCGGTGACGACCAGCGTCACCGGGCCCTCCGGCACGTTGTCAAAGGTGACGGCCGTCAGGGTGGGCAGCACCAGATCGGCAGACAAGACCGTTTTAGTCATGGGGGTCGGCAGATTGGGGCCGGACAGGGTCAAGGTCACGTAACTGATGTCGTTCAGCGTTGCCTGGGTCCGCATCAGGCCCTGGCGCAACCCTTTCAGCGAGACGCTCATCCGGCCGGTCGACCATTTCCTGGTCAGATCCAGGGAGCCTGCCATTGCCGGCATGGTCGAGTTGACGAACATGTTGTTGGCGCTGGTAGCACCAGGATGCCCCCCTGTGCAACCCGCCACGATCAAGGCAATCACTGCAAAACCACTGAAAGCACGACCGTTCGAACGTGACTGCTGGGACATGGGGGACATCCTCTCGGAAA
This sequence comes from Candidatus Sericytochromatia bacterium, assembly GCA_014377495.1. Classification (GTDB taxonomy): domain Bacteria; phylum Cyanobacteriota; class Sericytochromatia; order JACMPN01; family JACMPN01; genus JACMPN01. Next base: position 3,128 of record JACMPN010000019.1, on the reverse strand, counting down.
TTGATAACGCGCTAAAACTGCGCTGTAATTTTGGTTATCCGCAGACAATGGAGAGCTTCGTCTAGAAAATCCGTTACCGGGAACCATTCGACCACTTTGCGACCATTGCCCGAACTGCCGTTGCGCAGTTGAAACTTGCCGGCGACTTCGCAGCCAGCCGGCTCGCTTGGCCATATGTACATCTAATCAGGCCGTGATTTCAGACCAATGGCGCTGGCGTTACGGTGACGTAGTGATTTTGTGCGCCGAATATGGTGGGGTTGTTGCGAAGGTGTTTCAGCCGCCGAAGCCATCCGGACGGGGCGAGGCGCTGGCTAGTGACCCAATATCGGTCCCGACTAACGCACAGCCTGCGAAGCCCAAGCGGAAAAGCGGCCCGTCCGGTATCGGAGGGGCCGCTCTCAATGATTGCGATGGATTTCGGGGCTGATTGAATGCAAGAGGAGGTGAGATTGGTTGTAAGGGAGTCAGGGTGCGGTGATTTCGGTCCGGGTTCTGCGATCGCGCCCTAATGGACGCTGAGCAGGTTCGGGCTTGGTCGACCACCGGAAGGCCTGCACTTCATTACGGCAAGAGCGCCCACCATGGCCCCCCTCACAATCACCCCCTCAAGGGGCGGGGTTGAAGGTCATGCCTAACCCGATCCGCAGACCGTGGACATTGTCCAGACCACCGGCCAGGCCGCTCAACGTGCTGCTGATCGTGCCATGATAGCCGGCCAAGGCGATCACGGGGCCGTATGGCGAGTGCCAGATGTCATAGCGCATGGTCGCATGCAGGGTGGCGGCGACCCGGTCGAGGGAACCAAGGGGTGTGACGTCCTGTAACAGGTAATCGACGCTCAAACCACCTTCAAAGACGAGCGGATCCATGATCCGGTAGCCGAAGCGGCTGGCCAGACCCCCGCCAAAGTAAGAACGGTTAACCCGCCAATAGCTCGACTGGGTGACGGGGTTCGCGGTCATCGCCCGGAAGGCCCCCTCGAGGCCGGCGGCAATCTCCATGCCGGGCCGGAGTTGGAACTTGTAGAGCGCTTGGGCCCGGCCGTTGATCGCCTCGGTCAACATGCCCACCACCACGTTTTGGGCGTCGGTGAAGTTGATCGCACTCTGAGAAGTCAGATCCAGGGCGCCGCCGAAGTTACCGTACCAGTACTGGCCGGACATGCCGAAGGCGCCTGTCGACGTCGTGATCTCCTGTTCGTCCGGCCCGATCGGCAACGGTGTCGTGCCTGCCGGTGGTGGCGTCGTCTGCTGGAACGTCGGCCGGGTCTCGCTGATCAGGGCGAACATGCCAAAGGGGGCGAAATAACCCTCGAACGGCGAACGCAAGCTGCCGGGAGCGCTTCCCGTGCCACTGCTGCTCGGAGCCGGTGTCGGGGTCGACGTCGCCGAGCCGGCGTCGGGTGTCGGCGTCGCCGCCGGGGCGGGCGTCGGCATCATCCAGGGCACCTGCTCACCCGGTTGGTGGACGACCACCGCCGGACCAGTCAGGGGCGGTGTGGCCGTGGGTACAGGGGTCGGCATCGCCGTTGGCATGGTTTCCCACGGCGTCGGGACGGCAGTTGGCCGTGCCGAAGTATTCGCGGTCGGACGGCCGGTGGGCTTGGCTGTCGGCTTGCCTGTCGGCTTAATGGTCGGCTTGGCGGTCACCCTGGGCGTCGGCACGGCCGTGGGCTCAGGGGTCGGATCGGCCGTCGGGGGCGGTGTCCACCAGGGGGTGGGGACCGGCGTCGTCGGTGCGGTAGGTGCCGTCGTCGGAGCGATGGTCGGCGTACCGGTTGTGGCTTCCGCGGTGGGGGCCGGCGTCGGCGTGATGATGGCGATCGTGTCCATGGCCTGCTTGACCCGTGGGTCCAGCAATGCCGCAGCGTGGGCCACGAACTCGACGGCCTCGAACCGGGTGATCGGTTTGGTGCCCTTGAAGGTCCCGTCGGGAAAGGCGTTCGTCAACTGCCAGGCATTGACGACCCGCTCCACCGGCAGCGAAAAGGGACTGCTGACCGCCACGTCCCGCAGCACGACAGGTTGGGCCCGCCGGGCGGGTGCCTGGGCGGAGCGATACTGTAGCAGCTTGTCCAGAATCAGCGCCAGGTCATACCGGGTGACCAGCTCTTTGCCCTTGAAGGCGCCCTTTTCGACCGTCATGAAGCCGAGCGTGGTGATCCTGTTGATCGCCGGCAAGGCTGGGTGGCCCGACGGCACGTCGGAGTAGACCACCACCCGGAACGGCACATACTCGTCGCCGATGAGGGCATTGACAATGTTGGCCAGGGTGTAACGGTTCAGGAACTGAGTGCCACCATACAAGGTCGGCGTGAGCCCGGGCATGACGTCCTGGACAGCTAGCACCTCAATCGGGCGCTGCAGGGGATGCCCGTCCGGGACATCGGAGAATTGGGACATGGCCCAGGCCGGATATCCGAGGGACAGGGTGGCGGCGATTAGAACGGCCAGGCGACGGCTCACAGTGTACTCCTTGACCTTTTCACTATAGCGGAACCTCTCACCTGTTGCATTTCGCCAGCCGAGATTGCGGCAGTCCCCTCACCGGCACGGCGCAGTCTGCCATACCGATGCGGCATACACCCTTCTATCGGTTGATGGGCTGACGCCATAATGGGGCAATCCGTTCCATTGCCGCCGCCGGGAGCCGTCCATGTCCAAGTCCGCGTCCGAGCCCACCCTCGCCGCCTGCCTGATCGTGCGCAACGAAGCCCCGTTCCTGGCCGATTGCCTGCAGTCGCTGGCCGGTGTGGATGCCCTGATCGTCGTCGACACGGGCTCCGCCGACGACACCGTGGCGATCGCCACCCGACTGGGCGCCCGGGTCGCCCATTTTTCCTGGGGCGATGACTTTGCTGCGGCCCGCAACGCTGCCCTGGCCCTCGCCACCGCGGATTGGGTCCTGGCGATCGATGCGGATCAGCGCCTGGTCGGAGGGATCGCCGCCGTGCGGGCCAGCATCCGTCAGGTGGGGACTCGCGACACGATCCTCTGTCCGGCCATCTGCAACCGTGACGCTACCGGCCAGCCCGCTTCCCGCTACCGGTCCGGCCAACTCTTTGCCCGCGTGCCTGGCCGGCACTATGTCGGCCGCATCCATGAGCGGGTCGTCGACGCCGTCGC
>JACMPN010000218.1 GCA_014377495.1 Candidatus Sericytochromatia bacterium | reverse complement strand
CCCGCATGCGGAACACCTACATCGCCGCCGGTGAGTCGAACCTTGGCGACATGATCGCCTCCGTCTCCTACGGCCTCTACGCCAAAAAAATGGGCGGCGGCTCGGTCAGCCCCGGGACGGGCGACTTCAACTTCGCCGTCACCGAGGGTTACATGGTCCGGGACGGCAAAATTGCCGAGACCGTGCGGGGGGCGACCCTGATCGGCAACGGCGTCGAGATTCTGATGAAGATCGACATGGTCGGGGCCGAGCTGAAGCTGGCCGAGGGCATGTGCGGCAGCATTTCCGGCAGCATCCCGGTGACGGTGGGCCAGCCGCCGATCCGGGTCAGCGAGATCACCGTGGGGGGACGCAACTAATGACCGCTTTATTCGACCAGGAAGTCGCCACATTGCAGCGCATGGCCAAAGAAATGGGCCTGACGACCGCCGAGTTTTACCTCGAAAAGCACCAGTCGCTCTCGATCCAGGCCTTCAACCAGGAGATCGAGACCTTCAGCCAGTCGACGACCATGGGGCTCGGCGTCCGTGTCCTCAAGGACGGCGGTCAGGGCTACGCCTACACCGAGCAATTGTCCGATCTCGGCCTGGAGATGGCGCTGAACGAAGCGATCGCCAATGCGGCGCTGGTGCCGGCACCGGAAGGGGCGGAGATCCGCAGCTTCCCCGAGTCCCTCCCGATGGACCTGTACAACGCCGGGATCGGTGAAGTCCCCGTCGAGGACAAGATCGCCCGGGCCAAGGCGATCGAACTGGCCGCCAAGGCCGTCGACGAGCGCATTGAGCAGGTGCCGTACGCCTACTACCAGGACGGTTCCGGCTGGGTGCGCATCGCCAACACGATGGGCCTCGACCGCACACATCGCAGCAACATCGCCATGATCGCCTGTGAGGCAATCGCCGTCGGCGGCGGGCTCCACAAGGAGCATTACGACGTCAAAGCCTCCCGGCAGTTCACGGACCTGAAGCCGGAAGTCCTCGCCGCCAAGGTGGCCGGTGAAGCCCTGCACAAGCTCGGCGCCAAAGACATCGTCTCGGGCCACTACCCGATCGTTTTCGACCGGGATGCGTTCTGCTCGCTGCTGAACACGTTCTGGGGGATCTTCAGCGCCAAGGCTGCCCAGGAGGGCAAGTCCCGCCTGAAGGACAAGATCGGCGAGACGATCGCCAGCCCGGTGGTCACCCTGATCGATGATCCCCTGGAGGCCCGGGCCTACCGCTCACGGCCTTTCGACGACGAAGGGTGCCCCTCCAAGGCGCTTTCCGTCATCGACAAGGGCGTCTTCACGGGATTTTTCCACAACGTGCAGACGGCTAACCGGGCCAAGACCGAGACGACGGGCCACGGGACCCGCTCGGGCTTCAAGGGCGTCGTCGGCGTCGCCCCGAGCAACCTCATTTTGCAGCCCGGTGACCTGGACCTGGCCGGTTTGCTGGCCACGCCCGACAAGGCCGTGTACATCACGGGCGTGACGGGGTTGCATGCCGGCACCAACGGCATCTCGGGCGATTTTTCGCTCCAGGCCGAAGGCTACTACTACGAAAAAGGCGTCGAGCAATATCCCGTCCACTTGTTCACGGTGAGCGGCAACTTCTACGACCTGCTCAAGGGCATCACGCACGTCGGCAGTGACCTGGTTTTCGAGCCGGGCGGTGCGGCCGTCACCCCGTCGGTGCTGGTCGAGTCTCTGGCGATCGCCGGCGCCGGCGTCGTCGCCGAGTAAATTCAGACGTTAAAAGGACCGGCCAACCTGAGTTGGCCGGTCCTTTCTAATGAATGACACGCCCACCGAAATGTCGAACGCTTAGTATGCTTGACAAGTGACCAAAGGAAGCAGGTGGACCGTGTCAGATTTTCGGGACACCGTGACGTCCGACCAGCGCTCAGCGGAGATGCGCCATACCATCGACCCTGGGTTGGTCAACCACCAGTTGGTCGAGACCATTTTGGGTGAACCTGGAATCCGTGAGATCAATCGCCAAATCGACTTGCTGCCCGATCTTCCCGATTGGATGAGAAAAACCCGCATTGGCCGCATCTACACACGAGTAACCTTGGCCTTTTGCGAGGCGCAGGCAGTCGCGTCGCTTGGTGAGATCATCGGTCAGGGGCACGGTCGGATGTTCTGCTCCACTGAGCAGTTTGCTCCCTGTGCAAGCCTACGCAGACAGAAACGTGTTCGAGTGTCAGTGGTGTTGGAGGGCGATCGGGACATTGCAGTCGAACTCGCCTTTGGCACTGAACACATATCTTCCGACACGCTGAGGGCAGCTCTACAACAAGGAGAACGCCTTTCGGCAATAGCTGCGATGCCTCAGCTTTCGGGCTCGCGCCTGACCTTCCAGCCGCTAGTCATCGGAACACCTTGGCTAGAGTCCGATGACCCGACTTGGAGCGACCGAGCTGAATGGTTTAGCTGCGACTTCTATGAGCACTTCGTTGAGGATTTTGTTGAGTTTTCTAAGGTCCGTGATGTACCTTTGCCCACCCAGAAGGAGGCCGAAATCATGGCAATCATCTCAGAAACGGCGGTAAAGACGTGCCTTGCTGAAATTCTTGGTGATGAGACAGGAAAGGACTGGGGCGGCGAGCGGTCGGACCATTTTTCAGCACACCTCACTCTTGGCGGGCGGCGCACACCGGCAGCCTTTCTCCTCAAGGGCCCTGCTCGATTTGCCCCAATGGGCCTGAACCATTTGGGGAAAAATAACGACCAAATCGTTCGGCTAGCGCAGGAACCCGCAGAGATCCTTTTCGTCCAGCACTGTCACGACATCTTGAGCCCGGTGCGGGACACCCTCAGAGCGTTCGCCGTACAACCATCAAGACCCCGAAGGTATTGCCTGGTCGATGGACGGGACACGCTGCGGTTACTAATCGCCTATGACAAGCTCGACCGTGCCAAAGCATTGAGCCATGCGGCAAATTCGTGACAAGCAGCGCCGAAACCTACTCTCATACGGAGCAGGAGATCGTGGTCTTAATGGCTGCTTGGCAGATGATAGACGACATGGTCAATTACATGATGTTCAGCAAGGTCCACAAGACTGAAGAAGCAATACTTCTATTCGAAACTTCAATCCATCAGCGACTGTTCAACATACTGCTTGTTGATTTTCTATCTAAGCCTTCAAAAGTTCCGCCATTTTGCCTACCAGTAGCTGATGGTGATGCAAAATCAGACCACACTATTCTCTTCTATCTGAAGCGAATTTGCGATGCCCCCCTGCTAAACACTTCAAGTGCCACCCTTTTGAAACCAGTCAAGGCATTCTCCAATTGGCTTGAAGGCGAATGTCATGTGCGGGATGTCTACCTGCCAGCGATTAATTTCAATGGCGACCTCAAGATGAAACGGATCACGTTCATCAAGATCTGTGGCGACATTGCCAAGCATAATTTTCTTCGCCTTGAAGACAACGTCAAGCGACTGAAAAATGTACTGGCAGACAACAAGATTTTTCCTGAAAGACAAAAACTATTTCTTGCTTTATCGGAGTTCTACGACTGGTTCCATGACGACATTTTCAACTATCACGGAACCACAATTGCAGAGCACCTGAACAACATTCGCTGGGGTATATACGAATACCTATCATGTGAATTCAGGCGATCCTTTGAACTTACCAGCCGAGATCCATGGATGTATAAATACAATTATCCACTTTCTTGTACAAATCCGGTCGCAATGACTATGTACTGGGATTTGATGAACCACATGTTGCATGAACCATATTTTCCAAAATTCACAACGACAAAATGGCTCAAGACTCGGTACTAGAACCGGCTATTAGAGAGGATCAAGACCACCTTCAGGCATGCGGGTGTCGACACCAGGCAGAAATCGCGTGAGTATCTCCAACCTCCTCCAGAGATGGACACCAATTTGTAGCTCAATTTAGGGTAGAGATGATAAATCAGGCCGGCTACGACTTCTTTGGCCGTCCACCCTTCTTGCCGTTTTCACGAGACGCCGCCACTTTGGTCGTGGACGTGCTGCTGCCACCTTTGCGGCCCATCTGTGCCGCCATCCAAGTCCGCGTTCAGGTTACGTCAAGGCGATTACGGAGGGGAACAATCCGGATAATCGAGGCGTCCGGCATCTATGCGAACCACATCAAGTCGTCTCTTCCGCTGGACCATGATCCTGTCCCTGCTCTCGGCCTGCCAGGGAGCGCTGACCACCGGGAATCAGACGGGTTACGGCGGGACCGCCAGTCCTCAAAGTCCCATCGCAACGCCGCCCACAAAGCGAAGCCCCGCACCCCCTCCCATGATCACGGTGCCCCGGCTCGACCAACTCGCCTTCGAGACCATCGATCTGGCGACGATCCCGCCTCCGACCGGGACCGGAGGCCCTGCGCCGACAACGGGCATGGGCGGTATGCTGAATTTCCCCCTGCCGGATGGCGGTATGCTATATCGGGACTTCGGCTTTGTCCCTACGGTCGCCAGCCTGGGGGCGCCTAGTTTGGCGAAGGCGGCCAAAGGCCATTGGGACGGTTACACGGGATCCATGGCCAACACGTTGCAGGCTGCCGTCCACCCCCTGGTCCGGCAATGGGCCCCGGATGCGGTGATGGTGGCAGCTTCGGGACACGGCGACGGGAGGGGGTTCAACACCACGACCGACCGGAACCCCGGCAGTTGGGGGTTTGCCTTTCGCTCGCCCAGCCAGGACGAGGCCCTTCTGTTTGCCGTCACGCCCGACCAGACCAAGCTGCTCCGGCTGACCTTCAAGCCCCCGATCACCATGCCCCTGGCGGCGCTGCCTCACCTGGACGGCATGGTCATCGATAGCGATCAGGCGATGACGACGATCATGGCCGCTATCCGGCGCCCGGACGCCGTGGCTCAGGATCCCCGGGCGAGCCTCGTGCCAATCATGCCCGTGCCGCCCCCGTTTGCCTGGTTCAACCGGATCGGTGGCGGTATGCCGATCCTGGCCGATCAGCAAACTCAAATGGCCCGAAACGAATGCCGGGGCGACTGCGCCCCTTACGATGAGATCGACACCGGTTCCCGTTGGCAAATGGCCCTGCATGAGGAAGCCCTGACCGACGGTACGAAACGGCTGCTCTGGTATGCCCTGCTCCAACCGGGCGCACGTGACGGCACGGTCAGTGAAATCAAAGGCGGCGTGGCCAAGGTCGACGCCAAAACCGGCGTATTGCTAAAACTGGACCGGCCGATACGCACGAACCTGACCGCCTATCGCAAAAGTCTGTTGCCCACACCGGTACCGATCCCGCCGACAGCCATCCCGACACCGACAGGCACACCCATGCCGGCACCCACACCCACCCCGACGCCGACTCCCTGACCGACGGACTGCCCAAGCTGCTCTCAGATGAACCCTTAGAGCGGCCCGACGATGGGCGAGAACACCAGCGTGTGCGCCTCCATCCAGGCGGCCGTCAGGATCGACCCGTTCCAGTTCAGCGTGGGGCTTTCCGACGGGATGCCGGGACTGGCGCCGACCTTGAAGGGCTGGGACCAGCCGGT
>JACMPN010000217.1 GCA_014377495.1 Candidatus Sericytochromatia bacterium | reverse complement strand
AGGATTTCGCGGAACAAATCATTTTCCAGGGCCACATCGAGGCCCACCAGCCCTGCTGCCGCTCTGCCGGGCTGAATCCCGTCGCCGCGTTCATCGACGGCGTTCAGCCAGCCGACGCATGGCTGGCGGGCAGGCGTAAGGCCGCATTACGAGGCAGCACGGGCTTCCCAGCCGACGATATTGACGTCCGTCAGCCCCACGCCGGGAGGCAGTTGGGTCAAGGGGCGGTTGGGCACGTTGATCACGGTCGCCGGACTGATATCCGTGTCCCGCTGGATGGTGGGCGAGATCTCCAGGTGGAAGGGAACGTTGTTCTTCCAGCGGTCGAAAATCATCCCGTAGCCGTCCGTGATCGAGTCGCCCGTGCCCAGGCTGACGTCGAGCCGGGTCGGTTTGGGATTGCCGGTCAGCTGGTCGAGGAAAATGGTCATATTCAGTGACTTGTTGTTATTGGCCAGGGTCCACTGATTGGCAGCGTAATTTTCGTCCAGAATGACGGGCAAACCCTCGCGAATGGCGCCACGGCCAACGCGCCCTCGGCCATCGGCGGTGCCCTGGAAGAAGTAAAAATCCGTCCAGGCGGAGGGCAGGTCGTTGATCAGCTGATAGATGAAGGGCAGCCGGCCCTCGATGAACTCACGGGGCCGGGCTACGTTCGGACCGTTGAACCGGGGGCCGACGAGGACGTCTGACGACGGAGTTGCCGTGGCATTGAAGACGACGTAGTAGGTCACGTTCGGGTTGGCTGCCTGAAAGGAACCTTCGACGTCCATCCGCATGAGGAGGGCGGTACGACCGGCGCCCGCCGTTGTCGGGGCCGTATAGGCGCAGGCGGAGAGTGCATCCGCAAGGGCCAGGGCGGTCAAACGGGTCAGTGGTGTCATCATCTCATCGGCATCTGCGGCAAGGTGCCGCTGCTTAGCTGGTTAAAGGCGCCCGACAGGTTGTCGGAACCGAACGGGAAGGCGACCAGGCTCAGGTTCGCCTGGAACCCCTGGGTGAACCGATCATAGCTGAGGGAAAAAATGAAATCGTGCAGGTCCTTCTTGAGGACGATGCGGTTCAACGGATAAAAGATGCCCAGCGGTTTGGACGGATCGTCGCCAGGCCAGGGGATCGGCAACAGGCCGGCGGCGGCGGTGGACGTATTGCCGCTAAGATCGAGGGTGGACTGCAGGGCCACTTCGGTGTGCCAGGCCCAGGTATCGCCGATCGAAAAGGAAATTTCACTGGCCAACGCCTGGGGACGGTTTTTGTTGATGTCCCAGCTCGTGTCCAGTCGGATGCTGCCGCCCTGCTTGATGGCGCTTTCCTTGCCCCAGTCACCGCCAAAGCCGCCCATCGTCTGGACCTGCAGGCCGAGGACGGTACCGGAGAACTGGCCGCCCTTGAAATTGAGGAAGCGACCGACGTCGCTCGCATCGGCGGTGATCGTGTCGATGCCGTTCAGCGCCTTGACGGGTTGGCCGGCGGTGACCTCCGCCTCAGTGAAGTTACGAAACTGATAGCCGGATTGCAGGGTGAGGTTGTAGTCGACCAAGTCGCCGATGCCATAGCCCACGCTCGTCAGGTTGGCGTTGACGGGCATGTTGCCCTTGTTCTGGAAATCGTAGCCACCCGTAAACGTCATGGTCAGCCAAGGCTGATTGATCGCGGCGAACTGGGCCGAGATCTGGTCGACTTTGTTGAAGCTCGTCTTGTCTTGACTGAAGGGCGTGTTGTTCTTGTACGGCAGCGGATCCGTATCACCAGTGACGACCTTGGTGTAGGTCAGGGTGGGCCGGAAATACTGGCTGGCATCGTTGGTCAGGGCTGCTTTGCCGGTAAAGCTGAACTGGGCATCCGCCGTGCTGTAAAGCGATTGCTCGATGCCGGTGCCGCCGAAGTCACTCTTGAAACCCAAGCCGAGGTCGAGGGGGCGTTGTGACGTCTTGATGTCGAAGCGGGCCTTGGCCGCCTGGACCGGATTGGGGGCGGACGGGATGGTCTCGACATAGTTGCCGATCGTCGAGGTCACTGTGAACGGGAAGATATTGTCTAGGATGTTGTTGGACCGCACCTCGAACTCGGGCAGCTTCTCGAAGATCGTGCCCCGTTGCTGACCCAGTTTGACGACGTCGGCGTCCGTCAGGCCGACATTGAAGAACTGCTTGCGGAAAAGCCGCAGGGAGGTCGACCCCCAACCGAGCGCCTGGGTCAGGCCGACGTTGATGTCAGCGAACCGGTCGGTCGGCGAGTTGGGCAGTTCCTTTTGTTGGTAATTGAACTGGTTGCTCCATTGCAGCCCCGGCAGCAACGTGTGTTCGAAGGTCCAGTTGCTCGACAGCGAATCGTTCTGCTTGACCAGGGGCTGCTGGACGCCGGGCACGAAGGTGGTCCCTGCTGCCGGCTGACCGGGGGCCTGGGAAATGTTCCAGGAGTTCTGCGAACTGAGGCTGGTGGCCCCCCGGCGCATGGTCAGGTTCATCGAGCGGGTGCTGGCGGTGCCCTGGGGGATCAGCTCCCGCTTGGATTTCGTCTGGTCCCAACGGGTGGCGTCGTCCAACGAACCACTCGTATCGAGGTTGAGGACCTCGTCACCAGTCTGCCAGGCTTCTTTGTCGCTGAAGTTCAGACGGATCGACCGGTCGTTGTCCCGGCCGCCGAGGAACTGGCTGAGATTGTAGTAGTTACGGTCGTAGAGGCTGATTTCCGCTTCGGCCGTCGGCCAGAGCAGGCGCCGATGCTGGAATCCGAAGTCGTAATCCTCGAACCAGGACACCGGACCCGTGGCGAACAAGGCCGATCGCTGGCTGGGATCCGGCTGGGCGAGGGGCTGGGTGTTGATTGCCGGAACACCGGGAATCTGCTGGGTTTGCAGGGTCTGGCTGGTCGTCCCCGCCGCCGTCCTCGTGTCCAGCCCGAATGGGAACAGGGTCAGGCCCCGCAAGGGGATCCCGTGGACGAACAGATACGTGTGTGACGGCTGGCCGAGGACAGACAGGAAGGGTACAGCACCGGCTTTGGCATCCGACGGGACGGCGAACCCGGGGAAGCCCCAGTCATGCTGGTACCCGACCCCAAGGCCCTTGTTCTGCATGACTTCGGCAAAAATCGTCCCTTCGTGTTCGTCGTTGATCGGGACGGGTTGACGGCCCCGGATGAAGACGCCTTCCACGAGGTTCTGGCCGATGTCGGCCGTGGGGATCTTGATCTTTTGCAGCGGCAAGTAGATGAGCGGCAACCAGTAGACGGGGGCGGTCATGACGTTGATCGTCGCACCCCAGCCGACGATGCGGTCGTCGGGGATGTAGTCGATGATCCCGGCAACGATCGAATAGTGGACCATGCCTGTGCCCGAGCCGCCGGCACTTTCGGCGACGTAGTCGCAGGTGGTGACCATCGCTCCCTGGCCGACCAGTCGGGCACCCTGGTCGAAGCTGGTCATCTGGTCGGCAGTCACATAGATGTACGAGTCGGGTGTCGTCGCCGGCAGGGTCGCTCGGGCGCCAATGACCTCGGCCCGGCGGATGTCGACGGTGTAGACGAAGCTCGTCCCCTCGATGACTTGGTCGCGACCCTTGTCGTCCTTCTGCACGAGCCGGAAGTTCGTTTCGCTGACGAGGGTCTGCTTTTTCTGGTCGAAGATCAGCTCGTCACCAGTGACGGTAGCGCCTTTGACCTTGACTTCGACGTGGCCCTTGAGAGTGGCGATCTCCGGGCCCCGCTCGTAGGTGATCGAGTCGGCCTTGACGTCGACGGGGATGTCTTCGGCCAGGGCCGGCAACGGCATCAGGCCGCCAGCGGCAATCGCCAGGGTGGTGAGCAATCCAGCGAGGCGACGCATTATCGGCGATCCACATCCCAGAGGAGGAAGGTACCGCCCACGAAAAAGAAAATGTTGTACAGCCAGCTGGCGATATAGGGTGGCACCAGGCCGTTGCTGCCCAGGCTGCGTCCGATCGACTCGCTGACGTAGTAGACGAAAATGACGAAGATGCTCACCGCCACCCCGGCATAGTTGCCGTTCCGGCTGAACCGCATGCCGATCGGCGCAGCAATGAAGGCGGCAAAGAAGGGGGCCAGCGGCTGGGCGAGCTTGAAGTTGTATTCCACGTCGAAGGAGCGCGTGTCCAGGCCGCCGTGTTTGCGTTCGGCGATCTTTGCCGCCAACTCGCCGGCGCTCATTTCCTTCGGTTCCCGGCGGTCCTCCAGGCGGTCCTCGATGCGGAACAGCACGTCGAGTTCCAAAGTGCTGAAAACGGACTCCTCTTTGACGAAGCCGTCTCCGTCATACCACTGGATGGTGCCTTCATTGAGGTTCCACTTCGTGCCGGTCCAGGATCCGGAACGGGCCGTGACCACCTTCTTGGGGCCTTTGGTGGCGGTGTCGTAAAGCATGATGTCGTTCATCGTATGGCCCAGGCGGTTCAACTGCCCTAGGTGGACGAAGACGGTCCCGGCGCCGCGAAAATACTTGTTGGTGGCCACACCACCGTCGGGGGCCATCATCTCGATTTCCTGCTGCAGTTTCTTGGTCTGGGCGTTGGCCCAGGGGACGAGATTTTCAGAGATCTCCCAACTGGCCAGGCAGACGGGCAGGGCCAAAATCAGGATGGGGAAGATCAATCGCCGGAAACTGGTGCCTGCCGCCCGCATGGCTGTCAGTTCGGAATCCTTGCCCAGGCGGCCGATGACAAGCAAAGTGGCGAACATGTAACCCATCGGCAGGACTTCGACGATCGTTGCCGGGGTGGTGTAGCCCATCATCTGGACGACTTTGCCCACGGGCGCGTGATTGCGGACGATCATCTCCACGAAAAAGCTGATGACGACGGTCAGCTTGATGACGATGCCGGCAAGCAGGGCGATGGCGAAGGGTTGCAGCAATTCCTTGGTGATATAGCGGTCGATCAGCTTGAGTCCGAACCGGTACCCCGGGGACCACAGCCAGGAGGTCGTTTGGCGGCCGGGCTTCACGGTCGCAGCGGCGGCGCCGGCGGGCGTTGCCTGACGGGCAAAGGGACGCCACTTCATCGGCGGTTGATCCCGACGAGCCAGGCGGTGCCGATGAGGCCGAAAATGATGTTCTGGTTCCAGGCGGCGAGGAGTGGCATCACGGTGCCGGAAGCGCCGAGGCTGCGCCCGAAGCTGTACAGCACGTACCAGATGAAGATGACGAAGATGCTGCAGGCCACGCCGATGAAGGCCCCGAATTTGGAGAAGCGGATGCCCATGGGTACGGCCAGCAGGCTCGTGAAGAAGGTGGCCAGCGGCAGGGAGAACTTGATGTGGTAGTCCACCAACATACCGTTGACGTTCTGTCCCTGCTCCTTAAGCTTCTTGATCGCCTCGAACGCTTCGCCGGACGACTGCTCCTGAATGCTCTTCGGCCCGAAGTAGTCGGCGTTGTCGCTGAGGTCGAGCTGCAGCTCCATCCGTTTGAACTTGGCCTCGTAGTTGAGGTAGCCCTTGTCGGTGAACTTGCGCATCATCCCGTCGTAGAGCATCCAGAACGTCTTGTCCCAGATGGCCTTTTTGGCGGTGATCACCTGGGGGAAGCCGCTCCGGCTCAGGTCGAAGATGAGGACGTCGTTGAGCACGTCCTTTTCCACCCGGTCCACATAGAAATAGCGGTTATTGGTGCCGGCAAAGAAGAGGTTCGGTTTGACTAGCGGGGCGGGGGTCTTCTTGAGGATCTCCCGCTGCATGCGCACGGTCTCGGAGTTCGTCCAGGGGACGAGGCGCTCGTTGAGCTCGAAGGCCATGTAGCTGACGAGGATGCCCCCGAACAGCATCGGCATGATGATCCGGCTGAGGCTGACGCCGCTGGCCCGCAGGGCCGTGACTTCGGAATCCCGCGTCAGCCGCCCCAAAACGAGCATCGTCGCCATCACATAGCCCACCGGCAGGGTGATGACCACGATCGCCGGGAGGCTGTAGAGGAGCAGTTTGCCCACAGTCGCGGCTGAGAGACCATGTTCGACGATCCACCCGATGTAGAGGTAGAGGGTGTTCGACAGCATGACGACCAGAAAGGCGCCAATGCCAGCCAAAAATGGTTTCAGCAGTTCCGCTAGGACGTAACGGTCAAGTATCCGGATCACGGAAAGCATTGTAACGGTCTCGGGGTCAAGGTGACAGCAGGGCGTTAGCGGCCCGCCGGTTTGGATGGGCCGCAGTCACGGCATGCGAAGCGATCGGCCGCCGGGTATTTCGAGGGCGGTCCCCAGCTGGACCTGCCGCATCGCAGGGGGATCCCAGCGGCCCCAGACAGCTTGCCAGCAGCAGGCTAAAAATACCGTCCCAGCCAGCAGCGCCCAGCCGCTATCTCTGATGAGCACGGTCACCTCGCTTTCGTCGATGATCACATGGCATGCGTTACAAATCGTGATGACCAAGCATATCGCAGCCGGTCGTCCCAAGACAACGAGCAAAGGCTCAGAATT
>JACMPN010000216.1 GCA_014377495.1 Candidatus Sericytochromatia bacterium | reverse complement strand
GCGGGGCCGGCGTGGGCTTGGCGTCGATGTGGAGACTTTGTCCGTCGCGCAGGATCTCGCTGAGCTGGAGGTTTTCGGCGGGTGTCCCGGGCTTGAGCCCGCCCGCCTGTTGGATGGCCTGGATCGTCCGGGTCCCGACGGGGAATCGGTAGACCCCTGGCTTGCGCACCGCACCCGAGACGTAGACATTGACGATCCCGGACATGATCTGACCGCTCGGGGTGTCGCTGTCCACGGGTGTGACGTTGCCCGGCAACACCATCAGCAGCAGGCCGATCCCAAAAGTCACCGACAGTCCACGGGAAACACGTTCTAACAGGGCCATGGCCAGATCTCCTTCTCGCTTGACCCTATGATAAATTAAGATGATATTATTAATACTTTAAAACTACATACACCATGGATCAGCCTGGTCATCAACGCTCGGCCCGTCACGGTTGTCCCATTGGGCTGAGGATCTCGCCATCGGTGGGTTAAGGCGACTGCAGCATTGGGTATGACCGTCCTATCGCCCCGCATCCGGCGTGGCGGCCAAATTGGGCCGGACCTGTGGTGTGGTGTCGGTTGTGGCGATCGTGAAAAAGGGGAGCGGACATGTCAGGTCACGGAGTCGGGCGCTCGCAGCCCACGGGTCCCCTCGATCCTTCGTTGCTGCCCATCAAACGGCGACCCTCAGGTCAGCCGGATGCGCCGGATCCGTCCCTGGGCGGCGATCACACGGCCTTCAGCGCCGTCTCAGGTGCCCGCCGGACCGCGAGGCTGACCAGTTTGTTGCCCGACTCGCCGTTTCCCGTGGGTGCCAAAGCGGCTGCTGCACCCGCAAGTCCCCAAACCGGCCATGCGCCGGCGACCGGTCCGATCCGGCCCAACCTCAGTGCCCAGTTGCTGCCCGTCGACGGTGTCGCCCGCAATCAGGCGATCACCGGCCACTACCGGCAGATCCACGCCGCCTTCGCCGATTACATGGGCGACCCGCCGCTCAGTGACTGGTCTCGGATGGCTGTCGCCGCCAGCAGCGAAGTGGGGGGACAACTCCGGGATGCCCGGGATATCCGGACCTCGGTACAGACCCTGATCGACGGACGCGAAGGCAACGAAGTTGCCGCCATGCGTCACCTTTACGGCCGACTGAGCGAGGACGGTGCCGTGCCCAAGGGTGCGGCGTTGCTGATGGCCAGCGGTGGGATCGACCTGTCCACCGTGGGCGGGCTGGGCATGGCCTTGCTGGGCAGGGGCAGCAGCTTGCTGGGCGATGCCAAAACCCGAGCCGTTTCGGCCGTCGTCACCTCACTGGAGTCGGTGGAGCGGCAGTTGGCTGCAGGCAACCGGGCCATCTTCCTCACCATTGCCCCGGCCTATGAGGTGTTCCTGGCAGCAGAGACCAGTCAGCCGCCTCGAGACGGGATTGCTGCCCTCAAAGACTCGCCTGCCGTCAAAGAGGCACCGTTGATCATCGAGGCGTTCACGTTTTACAAGTTGGCCCGGCAGACGCCGAATCTCACGGAGCGCAGCCAGTACATGCAGATGGCCAATGTGCTGATCGCCCGCCATGAGCAGCAAAATGTGGTGCAACGGTACATGGAGCCGATCCGTAACGAGTTGCGACTCGTCAGTCCGACGTTGACCTATGAGCCGCCCGGGCTTCAGCACCGGGTCAAGATTTTCCCGTCAGGCGGCGACTGGGGTAACGTCGAAGACCGTCTGCTGGCGATCAGCCGGGTCAGCCAGGCTTTCCTGAGCAACGACCTCAAACGCAGTTAGACCGCCTCGTTGTCCAGCCACTGCAGTTCCAGCCGGATGCGGGCCATGGTGAGGCCCCGTACTTCCGGCGGGGCCACTTCGAGGGCCGAAAGCCGGGCCTCGAAGGGTTCGGCGGCGGGTTCGGCACCCTGACGCTGCAACAGCAACGTGCTCAGGTGCGGCAATTGCTCGTGGATCGCCGCCACCACCGTCGGTTCCAGCTCCGGATCGCCGACCTGTTCGACATCGGCATAGCAGCAGGGACACAGTCCGCATTGCCTGGCCATTTCGTCCTTGGTCAGCCTTAATTCATAACGGATGAGCTGCAGCAATTCGCACAGCGACAGCGAAAATGCCGGCTGAGACATGATGAAGCCTTTCTCGATGACTGCGACGCCGGGTGGATCCGGCGTGTCGACGGCGATGGTGCCATGACGCCGCTCTCCACACCATATGCCCGCGGCACCCGACTGGCAAACCCCCCGCCCCGCCCCGGGTCCCACCCGAGGCGTTGACAGACCCGGGAGTGCCAGAGAGCGCCATAAGCGATTAAAGGTGGGCAGGCAACAGGTGGCGCAACCGATCGACGATCATGTCGTGCAGGGGACCATTGGATGCCATCAGGCCATCAGTGTGATTGAGGCTGTCATCGGCATATTGCAGGGGCTTGCCCCAGATGTTCGTGAACCGGCCACCGGCAGCCAGGATGATCGCTTCCGGGCCGCAGGTGTCCCACGCTTTCGTGCGAGTGCTGGCACTGACGTACAGGTCCTGTTCCCCGGAGGCGATCAGGGCCACCTTGACCCCGACCGAGCCCACGGTGTGTTCCTGCGTGATGCCCATGGCCGCCTTGATCGCGGCGACGCGTTTGCTCGGATGGGACTTGGAGGCGACCAGCCGCATGGCGGTAATTTCGTGGGTGTCGGCACAGTGGATCGGCCATGTCGTCCCGGCCTCCGTCACCCAGGCGCCCAGTCCCGGACCGCCGTAGTACAGCCGATCCGTGGTCGGCTGATAGACGGCCCCCAAGCGGGGCCGGCCACCGACGCACAGGCCGATCATGCTGGCAAACCCCGGTCCGCCGTCGATGAAGTCCTGTGTCCCATCGATCGGATCGATGAACCAGACACGACGCGCCGGATCCAGGCGACGCCGATCGTCAGGCGCCTCTTCCGAGATCGGGATATCATCCGGAAATGCCGTTTGCAACCCGGCCATGATCAGGTCCGAGGCAGCCCGATCGGCCGCAGTGACGGGCTCATTGGCTGCTTTGCGGTCTACCAGCAGACCAGGGCGCCGCATCGAAAAGGCGAGGCGCCCGGCAGCCGTGGCCAGCGCACTGGCCACCCGTAATTCTTCAGAAAATGCTTCCATAGGGCCCAGTATAACGAGGCACGGGCCCCGCGCCCGTAGTCAGTCGGTCTGTGGCCGCAATCGGGCCGCTTTGCCTGACGGACCGTCGGCCGCAGAGATCGAAAAGGCGAATACCGCCCCGTCGCCAGGAGGGCTGGTCACTCAGATGCGTTCGTCGTGAGCGTCGATGATCTCCCTGGCGATCGCCGGACCCAGGCCGGATCGGGTCTGGTCATTGCGCCCGTCGGGCATCACCGGCGCCCCGATCACGGGCAGGAAGACACGAAAGATCGATCCCGGTTCGGTGTCGCTGATGACATCGAGGGTGCCGCCCAGGGCGGCGACGATCTTCGCCGTGATGTAGAGGCCGAGCCCCAACCCGCCATACGACCGTACCGGCACGGCCCGCTCGTACCGTTGGAAGATCCGTTCGCGGTCCTCCGGTGCGATCCCGATGCCACGGTCCCGCACTGTCAGCACAGCCATGGATTCATGGCTGGTGATCGCAACCGTGATCGCCTGGTCCGCCCCGTACTTGATCGCATTGGAGACCAGATTGGTCACCACCTGATCGACCAGTGTCCGGTCCCACCAGCCGACGGCCGGGTCCGAGGCCTCGATGACGATGGGATTGTGCAGCTGCGCCTGTTCCTCACCAAAGCGTTCCACCACATCACGGACGACCTCGACCAGATCGACGGATTCCCAATCGACGGTCATCCGGCCTTCGGCGATGCGGGAAACATCCAGCAGGTTTTCGATCAGCTTGGCCAACCGCAGGATCTGACGATCAACGATCGTGACCTTGTCGGTCAGGACCAAGACCACGTCGAGGCCATCGTCGAGCTTCTCGAGTCGGCGGCGGATCGCTGCCATCTGCAGTTGCAGGACGGTCAACGGAGTCCGCAGCTCATGGGAGGCGATGGACAGGAACTCGTCCCGGACGCGGATGGCCGCCTTGGCTTCGTTATACAGAAGGGCATTGTCGACTGCCAGGGCGACCCGCCGGCCCAATTCCTCGAAGAAGGCCAGATCCGGCTGGAGAAAGGGCGCTGCCGATTTGACCGAACCGAACGTCATCGTCCCGATCACCTCGCTGCGCACGAGTAACGGCACGACGATCACCGAACGCAGGGCCAACCGGCCTAACAGCGTTTCCTCGTCGTTGGTCGGCACCTGCAGCAGGGAGTGTGACGCCTCGACCGTGGCAAACAAGTCACCCTGGGCCGTGCGCATCACCTGTGCCACCGGATGATCCGGCATGATCGCCAACGCCAGAAACTCGGCCACCATCCCCTGCAGTCGCGGTTCCTGTTCCGGATCGATGTAGACGACGGCAAAGTCGGGCGCCCCATCGGCGTCCCGCACGGCTATGTGGCACCAATCGGCCATGGCCGGGACCACCAGCCGGGTCAGATCGGTCAACGTCTCCGTGTAATTCAGGGTCCGGGCCATCATCGTGCCACTGTCCGCCAGGAATTCGGAACGGCGGCGAGCCGCCTCCGCCACCATGCGGGCCTGTTGTTCGAGGCGGACCTGCGCCTGCTCGTTTGCCCGCCGCATCTCCGCCTGTTGGAGCAGCAGCTGGGTCCGCTCATGGTGCCGGATGGCTTCCGCCTGTTGCTGGATTTCGCGGGTCTTCCGGAACAGGTCGATGAACACGGAGACCTTGGTCCGGACCACGCTCGGTTCCAGGGGCTTTTGCAAATAGTCCACGGCGCCGACGGCATAACCCCGATTGATGTATTGGGCGTCCAGGGCCGCCGTCAGGAAGATGATTGGCGTATGG
Source organism: Candidatus Sericytochromatia bacterium (assembly GCA_014377495.1). Taxonomy (GTDB): domain Bacteria; phylum Cyanobacteriota; class Sericytochromatia; order JACMPN01; family JACMPN01; genus JACMPN01. The sequence continues at coordinate 5,636 of JACMPN010000216.1, read as the reverse complement.
CGGGTGGCTGGCCGTTGTTTGATCAACGAGGCGACTTCGAACCCGTCCATGTCCGGCATCAGGACATCCAGGAGGATGATGGCAAACTCTTCCCGCAGCAGCCACCGCAACGCATCGGCGCCGCTCATGGCCGTGACGAGGTGATAGCTGTCATCCTCCAGGATCGCCGCCAAGGCCGTCAGATTCTCCTGCTGATCGTCGACCAGCAGGATATTGATCCGTCGCGAATCGACGGCATTGTCCGGCATCGAGACGGCTGGGGCCGGGTGCTTCTCGTTGGTCATTACCGGTACAGCCAAACCCGCAGCAGCGAGATCAGCTGATCGGCATCCACAGGCTTGGTGATGTAATCCGAAGCCCCGGCCTCGATGCATTTTTCGCGATCGCCCTTCATCGCCTTGGCGGTGAGGGCAATGAGCGGCAGGTCACGGAACTGCTCCATCTTGCGGATGGCTGCCATGGCCTCGAACCCGTCCATCTCCGGCATCATCACGTCCATCAGGATGGCATCCACGTGTGCCGCCGCCTGCAACTTCTCGATCCCGTCCCGGCCATTCTCGGCGACCAACACATTGGTGCCATGGCGTTCCAACAGGCTAGTCAGGGCATACAGATTGCGGACGTCATCATCGACGACCAGGATCGTCCGGCCCCGGAGGATCGGATCGACCTGATGGAACTGGTGCAGCGACGTGCGCTGGACGTCTGCCAGACCGGTTTCGTTTTCATGCAGGAATAACACGGTTTCACTGAGCAGGGCTTCGATCGAGGTGGCGTCCTTGAGGATCGTGCCGGAAGCAACGCGTTCACGCTCGAAACCGGGTGTCATGTCCATGTTCTGCCCGCTGTAGAGGATGATCGGCAAATCCTTGAGCTTTTCCAACTGGTTGATCTGATCGAGCAGGTCGCTGGCGGCCATATCCGGCAGGGCCAGATCCAGCACCATGCAGTCGTACTCCGACTCGTTCAGTGACGCCAGTGCGGCGGTCCCGGTAGCCACGATCGTTACGGTGACATCGGGGTTATCCACCGTCCGCAGAATCGCTTCCCGCTCTGTCTCATGGCTTTCGACCACGAGGAGACGGCGTTCGCTACGGTCCATAAAGGCGACGAGCGACACCATCGCCTCTTCAATCTCCTCGATCATGGCCGGCTTCTGGATGAACGACCGGGCGCCCAGACGCCTGGCCCGCTGGCGAGCCTCGTCGACGGAGATGATGTTCACGGGGATGTGCCGGGTCGCCGGATCGTGTTTCAGGCGATCCAATACCGTCCAGCCGTGCATGCCGGGCATGTGGATGTCGATGGTGATGGCATCGGGCTTGAGCTTGAAAGCCAAGGCCAGACCCGAAGTGCCGTCGCTGGCCACCACCCCGTGGAAGCCCTGGGCCCGGGCCTGGTCGAGCAGGATCTGAGCGAATTTGGGATCGTCTTCGAGAATCAGCAGGACCCGGTCGCCCGCCTGAATGTTTGCCCGGTCATCGGGCATGGCACCGGGAGTCAGCCAATCAGCCTCCACTTCCAGATGGGAGACGGGCGCCACGGACGCCACAGTTGTCGGCGTCCCCGACGAATACCGGAAGGCCACCGGCAAGGACTGAAAGGCCATCGGCAGAAAGAACGTGAAGCAGCTACCGCTGTCGATGGTGCTGTCCACCCGGATCTCGCCGCCCAGCAGACGGGCGATTTCACGGCTGATCGACAAACCGAGCCCAGTTCCGCCGTATTTGCGACTGGTACTGCCGTCCGCCTGTTGGAAGGCCTCGAAGATGAGCCGCTGCTTGTCGGCGGGGATCCCGATGCCTGTATCGCTGACAGAAAAGGCGATCACCCCTTCGGCCCGGTTCAGGCGGGCCTGTTCCGGAGACCAGCCGCTGCTGGCGACGGAGATGCGCACCGTCACCCGCCCCTGGGCCGTGAACTTGAAGGCGTTGCCCAGGAGGTTGGTGATCACCTGTTGCAGACGTGTGGCATCCGTCTGGATCGACGGCGGCAGTTGCGGGTCCGACTCGACGAGGAAGGCGATGCCCTTTTGCTGGGCCACCTGCCGGAAACTGCGCTCCATGTGGTCGACGATGTCGTTGAAGTGCACGTTGCTGATGTCGACGGCCATCGTCCCTGATTCGATCTTGGACAGATCGAGGATGTCGTTGATCAGGGTGAGCAAATCGCCGCCCGAAGCGTGGATCGTCTGGGCGAACTCGACCTGCTTGCCGGACAGATTGCCTTCCTGGTTGTCGCCCAGGAGCTTGGCCAAAATGAGCAGGCTGTTCAACGGCGTGCGCAGCTCATGCGACATGTTGGCCAGGAACTCGGATTTGTATTTGGAGGTGATGGCCAGCTGTTCGGCCTTTTCTTCCACGTCCGCCTTCGCCTGTTCGACCTCGTGGTTCTTCAGGCCCAACAGGGTCGCCTTGTCCTCGAGTTCCTCGTTCGTCTTCTGCAGGGCTTCCTGCTGTTTCTTGAGCAGGTCTTCCGACTGACGCAGCGAGGCGGCCTGGCGCTCGAGCCGTTCGTTGGTTTCCCGCAGTTCCTGCTGCTGGCTCTGCAGTTCCTCGGTCAGCGACTGCGATTGCTTCAGCAGGGACTCCGTCCGCATGTTGGCGGCGATCGTGTTCAGGACGATACCGATCGACTCGGTCAGCTGGTCGAGGAACACCTGGTGAGTTTCGCTGAACCAGTGGAAGGACGCCAGTTCAATTACCGCCAGGCACTGCCCCTCAAAAAGGACCGGCAGGACGATGATATTCAGCGGTGTAGCCTCGCCCAGCCCGGACGAGATCTGGATGTAATCGCTGGGCACCTGGGTAAGCAGGATCCGTTGTTTCTCAAAGGCGCACTGGCCGATGAGACCCTCGCCCAAGGCAAAGGTGTTGGCCACGTTCTTGCGTTCCCGGTAGGCGTAGCTGGCCAGCAGTTTCAATGCTGCGGCCGACGACGCCTCGCCGCCGTCGGCGATGTAGAAGATCCCCTGGTGGGCCGTGACGAGCGGCGCCAGCTCCGAAAGGATTAGCTGGGAGACGGCCTCAAGGCTCTTTTGGCCCTGCAGCATCCGGGTGAACTTGGCCAGGTTGGTCTTCAGCCAGTCCTGTTCGGCATTCTTGCTGGTCGTGTTTTCCAGGTTGCGGATCATCTCGTTGATGTTGTCTTTGAGCGACGCGACCTCACCCTGGGCATCGACGGTGACGGACCGGGTCAAGTCGCCCGTGGTCACCGCTGTGGCGACTTCGGCGATGGCTCGGACCTGGGTTGTCAGGTTGGCCGCCAGGCCGTTAACGTTGTCCGTCAGATCCCGCCAGGTACCGGCGGCACCCGGCACCCTGGCCTGACCACCCAGCTTCCCTTCGACGCCGACCTCACGGGCCACCGTCGTCACCTGCTCGGCAAAGATCGCCAGCGTGTCCGTCATGCTGTTGATCGTGTCGGCCAATTCGGCGATTTCGCCTTTGGCCTCCAGGGTCAGTTTTCGTTTCAGGTCCCCATTGGCCACGGCCGTAACGACTTTGGCGATACCCCGGACCTGACCCGTCAGATTGGATGCCATCAGGTTGACGTTGTCCGTCAGATCCTTCCAGGTACCGGCCACACCCCGCACTTCCGCCTGACCGCCGAGTTTACCCTCGGTACCCACTTCACGGGCCACCCGGGTGACTTCCGAGGCGAACGAGGACAGTTGGTCCACCATCGTGTTGATCGTATTCTTCAGCTCCAGGATCTCGCCTTTGACGTCGACGGTGATCGTCTTGCCGAGATCGCCCTTGGCCACGGCCGTCGTCACTTCGGCGATGTTCCGCACCTGACCCGTCAGGTTCGAGGCCATCGAGTTCACCGAGTCTGTCAGATCCTTCCAGGTGCCGGAGACGCCTTTAACGAAGGCCTGACCGCCGAGCTTGCCTTCGGTACCGACTTCCCGGGCCACCCGGGTGACTTCCGAGGCGAATGAGTTCAGCTGGTCCACCATCGTATTGATGGTGTCTTTCAACTCCAGGATTTCACCACGCACGTCGACGGTGATCTTCTTGGACAAGTCGCCGTTGGCAACGGCCGTGGTCACGTCGGCGATGTTTCGCACCTGGCCTGTCAGGTTGGAAGCCATCGAGTTCACGGAGTCCGTCAGATCCTTCCACGTCCCTGACACGCCTTCGACTTCTGCCTGACCCCCCAGTTTGCCTTCCGTACCCACCTCTCGGGCCACCCGGGTGACTTCCGAAGCGAAGGATCGCAACTGGTCAACCATCGTGTTGATCGTGTCCTTCAGGGCCAGGATTTCGCCTTTAACATCGACGGTGATCTTTTTGGAAAGGTCGCCGTTGGCGACGGCTGTCGTCACTTCGGCGATGTTCCGCACCTGACCTGTCAGGTTTGAGGCCATGGAGTTTACGGAGTCCGTCAGATCCTTCCAGGTACCGGCCACACCCCGCACTTCCGCCTGACCGCCGAGTTTACCCTCGGTACCCACTTCACGGGCCACCCGGGTGACTTCCGAGGCGAACGAGGAGAGCTGGTCAACCATCGTGTTGATCGTGTTCTTCAGCTGCAGGATCTCGCCTTTGACGTCGACGGTAATCGTCTTGGAGAGATCGCCCTTGGCGACGGCCGTCGTTACTTCGGCGATGTTTCGCACCTGACCCGTCAGGTTTGAGGCCATGGAGTTAACGGAGTCCGTTAGATCCTTCCACGTTCCGGCTACCCCTCGCACGTCTGCCTGACCACCCAATTTGCCTTCCGTACCCACCTCACGGGCCACCCGGGTCACTTCCGAGGCGAAGGAGTTCAACTGGTCCACCATCGTGTTGATGGTGTTCTTCAGGGCCAGGATCTCGCCTTTGACGTCGACGGTAATCTTCTTGGACAAGTCACCGTTGGCAACGGCCGTGGTCACTTCGGCGATGTTTCGCACCTGGCCTGTCAAGTTTGAGGCCATCGAATTAACGGAGTCCGTCAGATCCTTCCAAGTCCCCGACACCCCACGGACTTCGGCCTGGCCACCCAGTTTGCCCTCCGTACCGACCTCTCGGGCCACACGGGTCACCTCCGAGGCGAAGGATCGCAGTTGGTCGACCATCGTGTTGATCGTGTCTTTCAGGGCGAGGATCTCGCCCTTGACGTCGACGGTGATCATCTTCGACAAGTCGCCGCCGGCGACGGCGGTTGTCACTTCGGCGATGTTCCGCACCTGGCCTGTCAAATTCGAGGCCATGGAATTAACGGAGTCCGTCAGATCCTTCCACGTACCTGATACGCCTTTAACGTCTGCCTGACCGCCAAGCTTACCCTCTGTACCCACCTCTCGGGCCACACGGGTCACTTCCGATGCGAAGGAGCTCAACTGGTCGACCATCGTGTTGATCGTGTTCTTCAGGGCCAGGATTTCGCCTTTGACGTCGACGGTGATCTTCTTGGACAGGTCGCCGTTGGCAACGGCCGTGGTCACCTCGGCGATGTTCCGCACCTGGCCTGTCAGGTTCGAGGCCATGGAATTAACCGAGTCCGTCAGATCCTTCCAGGTACCGGCTACGCCTCGCACGTCCGCCTGACCGCCCAGTTTGCCTTCGGTACCGACCTCTCGTGCCACCCGGGTCACTTCGGAGGGGAAGGAGTTCAGCTGGTCCACCATCGTATTGATCGTGGTCTTC
>JACMPN010000215.1 GCA_014377495.1 Candidatus Sericytochromatia bacterium | reverse complement strand
CGCCCACCGGGTCAGCGTCCGGCAGTAGGGCATTTGTGCGCTCCTCGGGGCGAGGGCCCGGCACGACCGGAGATTCGTCGGGGGTGAGGTGAGAACGCCACCTGCCAAAGGAGTGCGCTCGCACGCCACCCCCGACGAATCTCCGGTTTCGACAACGCCTTATCCCCCGCTCAGCGGCTTATCGCGTGGCCATCAGGTCCCGGCGACCGAGGAGCGATTGGGTCGTCCGGATCACTCGGAGAAAATCAAAATTGTTCGACGGGTCCACCTTGATGCCCTTGGGCACGGCTACGTCCCGGTGCCGGGTCACGTGCGCCAGCGGGATGCCGTACTGTTTCGCCAGATTGGCGACCAGCTTGCAGACCGTGGCCACCTGGTTGGGCGGATAGACTTCGGCCCCGTCGCCCCGGTTGCAGATCTCGATGCCGATCGAGTACTCGTTGACGTCGGGTACCCCCCGGAAAATGCTGGGCCCGGCGTGCCAGGCCCGCTTGAAGTCGGGGACACAGCGCACGAGGCTGCCGTTGCGGCCCACGATGTAGTGCGAGCTGACCCGGGACTCCGGGTTGAAGAAGTACCGGGCGATACCCAACGCGTCGTCCGGCGATGCCGTGTGGTGCAGGACGATCGCCGTGATTGCCCGCCGGCTGCGTTCGTTGCAATTGGGCGACAGGAGCTCCGCGATGGCGGGCAGCCGCAGCGCCTGGGGCTTTGGCCGGATGGCAGGCGTGGGACGGCGGGGAGGCGGCGCAGCCGGTCGGCGAGGTGCGTTCGGCGGTGGCGCGGCGGGTGAGTCGGCCCGAGCCAGCGAGACCTGCCCGGGCGGCACGACGAAGCAGATCTCCGGCGAGGTCGCATGGACCGCCACCGACGGCGTCGGGGGGACGTCCGAGGGTGGTGCCAGTCGGGAGGGTGGGGCGGGCTCGGGGCGATCCCCGTGGAACTGCGCCACGCGCGACGCACAGGCGGTCATCACGACCGCCATCACCGCAAGCATGAGCCAGGTCCATTTCCTCATACGGCCATTCCTGACAGAATTCAGAAACAGGCTGAAGGGCGTTGTGACTAAAATTCTTGGCCATGGCCCAACCGGACTGGCCATTGCCGGCCCGGCCGAAAGGAAATGCCTCTCGAATTGTTTGTAGAGGCCCCGATCGGCGATGAACTGCGGCATGCTGATGAGGGTGTGTTTCCCGCGACGTGAGACGGGTGGCATGCCAGGCTGGTCGCTTCGATCTGGTTGTTGCCCGGTGGCGACGCCCGAGGTCGGTCGTTCGCCAATGACGGGCCCATGTTGGAGTTCAACTTCGTTGTCTAAGATGTCTAACCGATTACACGCCGGTACAGCCGAACTGCCCCCGCCGCCACCTCCCAAGGGCCGATACCTGGCCACCTTGACGCTGGCGGCCCTGGGGATCGTCTACGGGGACCTTGGCACCAGCCCGCTATATGCCGTGCGGGAGTCGTTTCTGCCTGAGCATGGGGTCGCCGTCACCCCGGAAAACATCCTCGGGGTCCTGTCGCTCATTGTCTGGGCCCTCATCCTGATCATTTCCGTGAAATACATCGTGTTTGTCCTGCGGGCGGACAACCAGGGCGAGGGTGGCATCCTGGCCCTGACCTCGCTCGTGCTGCCCAATTCCAGTCCGCCCCAGGGCCGATATCGCCTGCTCATGCTGCTCGGGCTGTTCGGCACGGCCCTTGTCTATGGCGACGGGATGATCACCCCGGCGATTTCGGTGCTGAGTGCCGTCGAGGGGCTCGGCGTCGCCACGCCCTTCTTCGAACCCTATATCGTGCCGATCACGATCGTCATCCTCGTCATCCTCTTCATGTTCCAACGCCGGGGCACCGCCCAGATCGGCCGGGTCTTCGGACCGGTGATGGTCGTCTGGTTTTTGGTTTTGGCAGGACTCGGCATCCTCAACATCCTGAAGGCGCCGATGGTCTTCGGGGCTTTCAACCCCTACCATGCGGTGACCTTCTTCCTCGCCAACGGCTGGCACGGATTCGTCGTGCTCGGCTCCGTGTTCCTTGTGCTGACCGGCGGTGAGGCCCTGTATGCGGACATGGGCCATTTCGGCCGGCGGCCGATTACCCTGGCCTGGTTTGCCCTCGTCCTGCCGGCACTGCTGATCAACTACTTTGGTCAAGGCGCCCTGCTCATTGTCGATCCGGCCGCCGCCGCGAATCCCTTTTTCCGGATGGCGCCGGCCTGGGCCCTTTATCCGCTGGTGGGCCTTTCGGCCGTGGCGGCTGTGATTGCCTCACAGGCCCTCATCTCCGGGGCCTTTTCCCTGACGATGCAGGCCATCCAGCTGGGCTACGCCCCCCGCACCCAGATCGACCATACCTCGGCCTCGGAGATTGGTCAGATCTACATCCCGGGCATCAACATGGGCCTCATGCTGGCCTGCATCGGGTTGGTGCTGGGCTTCGGGTCGTCCAGCAAGCTTGCTGCCGCCTATGGCGTGGCGGTGACCCTGACGATGGCCGTGACGACGATTCTCTTCTATGTGGTCATGCGCGAAAAGTGGCACTGGAATTTGCCACTGTCCCTGCTTGTCGCCGGGGGCTTCCTCGCCATCGACGTGGCCTTCATGGGCGCCAACCTGCTCAAGGTCTTCCACGGCGGCTGGTTTCCGCTGGTCATCGGGGCTGCGGTCTTTACACTGCTCACCACCTGGAAGAAAGGCCGGCGCATCCTGGCGCAACGGGTCAGCGAGCGCACTCAGCCTCTGACGGATCTTTTCCGCCGCCTGGAGGCGGATCCCCCCGTACGGGTGGCGGGGACCGCCGTGTTCATGTACAGCCAGGCCGACAGCACGCCGCCAGCCCTGATGCACAATCTCCGGCACAACGGTGTCCTGCACAAGCGGGTCTTTTTTCTGTCCGTGAAGACCCGCCGGGTGCCATTTGTCCCGCTGGAGGAGCGGTCGATCGTCGAGCCCCTCGGACAGGGGATTTTCCAGATCAAGCTGCAATACGGGTTTATGGAGGCTGTGAACGTGCCCGAGGCATTGGCGGCCCTCAATCGTCATGACTTGCCCCTTGATCCGGCGACCCTGATCTATTTTCTGGGCCGGGAAACCGTGTTGGCGTCGAATCGGCCCGGCATGGCCATCTGGCGGGAACGGCTGTTCAGTGTCATGTCCAGCAACGCCCGTAGTGCCGCCTCGTTTTTCTGCCTGCCGCCGGACCAGGTCGTCGAGTTGGGCGCCCAGATCGAGATCTAGCCGGCGCGGTCCGAGCCATCCTGCCGTTTTTTTGCTAGAGTGCCGCCCCCGGGGCAGGTCCCAATCCGGCAGACCACCGTGACTCCGCCCGGGTTCGGGACGCAACGCGGGTCATCGGAACGGCTGGAGATCACCGGACGTGTCGAAACGGTCGGGCGATGTGGCGACGGTGTCTGGGGAAGCGGCGGCTACGGCCGAGACTGCGCAACAGACCCCCAGGGGACGCTACCTGGCGACACTCACCCTGGCCGCCCTTGGTATTGTCTACGGCGATCTCGGCACCAGTCCGCTGTACGCCATCCGGGAGTCGTTCCTGCCGGAGCACGGGGTCGCCGTCACACCCGACAACGTGCTCGGTGTCCTCTCCCTCATCGTCTGGGCCCTGATCCTCGTCATTTCCCTGAAGTATCTGGTCTTTGTCCTGCAGGCCGACAACCACGGTGAGGGTGGCATTCTGGCGCTGACGTCGCTGATCATGCCCAGTTCCCGCCCTCCCCAGGGCCGCTACCGCCTGCTCATGCTGCTCGGGCTGTTCGGCACGGCCCTCGTCTATGGGGACGGGATGATCACCCCGGCGATCTCGGTCCTGAGCGCTGTCGAGGGACTGGGCGTCGCGACCCCCTGGTTCGATCCCTATATCGTGCCCGTCACGATCGTCATTCTGATCGGTCTGTTCATGTTCCAGCGCCGGGGGACCGCCCATGTCGGACGGGTGTTTGCGCCGGTGATGCTGCTCTGGTTCCTGACGCTGGCCACCTTGGGGATCGTCAACATCGTCGCCGCCCCGATGGTGTTCGGCGCCTTGAACCCCGCCCATGCCGTGACTTTTTTCCTGAACAACGGCTGGCACGGGTTCCTGGTCCTGGGCTCGGTGTTCCTCGTGCTGACCGGCGGTGAAGCCCTGTATGCGGACATGGGCCATTTTGGCCGGCGGCCGATCCGCATCGCCTGGTTCACGCTCGTGCTGCCCGCCTTGCTCCTCAACTATTTTGGCCAGGGGGCCCTGCTGATCACCGACCCTACGGCTGCCGTCAATCCGTTTTTCCGCATGGCCCCGGCCTGGGCGCTTTATCCGCTGGTCGGCCTGTCCGCACTGGCCGCCGTGATCGCCTCGCAGGCCCTCATCTCCGGGGCGTTTTCACTGACGATGCAGGCCATCCAGCTCGGGTATGCGCCCCGCACCCAGATCGACCATACCTCGACGACTGAGATCGGCCAGGTGTACCTCCCCGGCATCAACACGGCCCTGATGCTGTCCTGCATCGGCCTCGTGCTGGGTTTCGGCTCGTCGACCCACCTGGCGGCGGCCTACGGAGTGGCCGTGACGATGACGATGACGATCACGACCCTGCTCTTTGTCGTCGTCGCCTATGAGCAGTGGGGCTGGCGTTTGTGGCGGGTCCTGCCGCTGGCTGGGGCCTTCCTCGCCATCGATCTGGCCTTCGCGACGGCCAATCTGCTGAAGATCCCCCATGGCGGCTGGTTTCCCCTGGTGGTCGGCGGCGGGATTTTCATCCTCCTCACCACCTGGAAGACCGGGCGGCGCATCCTCGCTGAACGGGTCGCCGAGCGGACCCAGTCCCTGGAGGCCTTCTTCCGTCGCCTGCACGACCATCCGCCCGTGCGGGTGCCCGGCATGGCGGTCTTCATGTACAGCCAGCCGGATCGGACCCCACCGGCCCTGATGCACAACCTGCGCCACAACGAGGTCCTGCACCAACGGGTCGTCTTCCTGTCCGTCAGGACCCGCCGGATACCCTACGTGCCGAAGGCCGAACGGACCGTCGTCCAACCGCTGGGTCACGGCCTGTTCCAGATCCAGCTTCATTACGGCTTTATGGAGGTGGTCAACGTCCCTGATGCGCTCACTGACCTTCATCGGGATGGCCTGCGGCTGGTCCCGGCGGAACTGACCTACTTTCTCGGGCGGGAGACGCTGCTGGCCTCCAAACGGCCCGGCATGGCCCTCTGGCGGGAAAGACTGTTCAGCATCATGAGCCGCAACGCCCGCAGCGCCGCCTCCTTCTTCGGGCTGCCGCCCGATCAGGTGGTCGAGTTGGGCACACAGATCGAGATCTGAGATCCCAAGGCGGGCGATCCCGGCGGGGTCGCTGCGGCAAGCGCCGCCGGCCGACATCCGGCAAACTGCAGACAGACCGACAATCAGCCGCCCAATTGCGGATGGAAACACCCTTCATGGACACAGTGCCCAGCCAGACGGTGGCGCCGGCATCGGCCTGCACGGCCCATTGGTTCACCCCCGGGCAGGAAAAATGCCTGCTGTCCGTCATCGCCGCCCTCTTCAGCATGGGCGGCTACTTTTGGGTGGGGCAGCTGGTCGATCCGGCTCGGGCCGTCGAGCTGCGCACGGTTCTGGACGACCGCATCCCCCTGTGGCCCGTACTCATGTGGGCCTACGGTTCGGTGTATACCGTCACGTTCATTCCAGCCTTCACGATCCGCAGCCGCAGCCTGTTCCGGCGGGTGGCCGGGGCGTTTCTGGCCGCCTCGGCCGTCGCCTTCGTGACCTTCATCCTGTTTCCGGTGACCGCCGAGTACCTCCGTCCACCCATCGGTCACCTGGATCCCGCCTCGTTCCAGAACTGGGCCCTCAAGGTGAATTACACGCTCGACACACCGTTCAACCTCTTCCCGTCGCTGCATCTGACGGCCGCCACCGTCGTCGCCCTCGCGGCCTGGAAGACGCGCCCGGTCTACGGCCTGCTCGCCCTGATCCCTGTCGCGGGCATTGCCGTTTCCATCGTCACGGTGAAGCAGCACTTCATCGTCGACGGAATCGCCGGCCTGCTCCTGGGATGGCTCACTCACCGGCTGATCGTCGATCCCTGGAGGCCGGAGGCCGGAGAGCCGGTAGCCTATGGCTGGCGGGGGCCGCTGGCGTATGGCGTGTTCACCTGTTTGGCCTACCTGTTCGCCTACACCGTGTTCCGCTCGGGCTGGCACCCCTGGCCCTAGGTCAGTCCGGGCCTGCCTCGTCCGCCCGGAACCGGTAGCCGATGCGCGGGACGGTGCTGATGTAGCGGGGTCGCGTCGGGTCCGGTTCGATTTTCGTGCGCAGATTCGCCATGTGCACGCGCAGGGTATGCAGGTCATCGACGTGGCCGTCGCCCCAGACCTTCGCCAGGAGGTGGCGATGAGTCAGCACCAGGTTGGGATGGGTCGCCAACTCGCAGAGCATGTCGTATTCGATCGGGGTCAGGTGGATCTCGACACCGGCCACTGTGACCTGGCGGAAGGCGATGCGGATCAGCATGTCCCCCACGGCGATCTCGGCCGGTGGCGGCGTTTCCGCTGCCCCGAGGCGCCGCCGGACGGCCCGTATCCGGGCCAGCAACTCGTCGATGCTGAAGGGCTTCGTCAGGTAATCGTCCGCCCCCATGTCCAAAGCGGCGATCTTGTCCTGCGGTCCGTCGCGTACCGACAGGACGACGATCGGCACCTGGCTCCACTCGCGGACTTGCCGGCAGACCTCCAGCCCGTCCATGCCCGGCATGGCCATGTCGAGGATGATCACGTCCGGCTCATGCAGCGCCGCCAGGTCCAGACCCTCTTCGCCGTTGGCGGCAAGCGACACCTCATGACCGGCATGGCTCAGCCCCGCCCGCAGCGCCCGCCGGATCTGGGGCTCATCGTCGATGACGAGGATTTTCATCCGTGCGGCTCCTTGCTGGTGGACGGGCCCGGGGGGGTTGGGCGGAGTAGCGGCACCGTCAGTCGCAGCCTGGCGCCACCGCCTTCCCGGTGATGGGCGGTGAGGCTGCCGCCATGGGCTTCGACGAGGCCCCGGCAGATGGCCAGGCCGATGCCCAGACCTGGCGTGGCACTTTCCTGCAGGTGCGGGGCCCGGTAGAAACGCTCGAAGACCCGATCAACCTCTGCCGGTCCAAACCCCGGACCCCGATCCAGCACCTCGATCTGCAGGTCTTGGCCCAGCAGGGTGACCCCGGTCGCCATCGGGGTCGCGGGCGGGGGATACCTCAGGGCATTCTCCACCACATTGTGGAGGACGACGGCCCTCTG
>JACMPN010000214.1 GCA_014377495.1 Candidatus Sericytochromatia bacterium | reverse complement strand
GGGCTTGTGCAGGCGCCAGTCGTGGGGGTAGCTGTGGCGGAACTTGGCCGCTTTGAGCAGCATTCCGTCGGCCTTCATCTGCTCGATGATCGGCGCATTCGCCGCATCGATCGACAATCCGGCGAACGTACCGGCCGTCTCGTCGTAGACGCCCTTCGGGCCGACCGGCGAGAGGACGGGGAGCCCATAGATTTTGCCGACGGCAAAGTCGTCGATGCCGTGGGCGGGCGCCGTGTGGACCGAGCCGGTACCGGCTTCGGCCGTGACGTGATCGCCGACCATGATCAGGGAGTCCCGGTCCATGAAGGGGTGACGGGCCTTGAGCCGCTCCAGGGCCGAACCTTTGAAGGTGGCCAGGACCTGGACGTCGGTCAGTTCGCAGGCCCTGGTCACCGCCTCACGCAGGGCGGCGGCGAGGATCAGCGTGCCCTGCCCGGTGCGGACCAGCTCGTAATCAAAGGAGGCGTTCACTGAAATGCCGTAATTCGCCGGCAGGGTCCAGGGCGTCGTCGTCCAGATGACCATGTCGATGCGGCCGAGATCCGCCGGCAGCCCCGGGACCCGGGTGGACAGGTCCTCGACGAGGGGGAACCGCACGTAAATGCTGTCGCTGGTGACGTCGGCGTACTCGACTTCGGCGTCGGCCAGGGCCGTTTCCAGATAGGTGGACCAGAAGACGGGCTTAAATCCCTGATAGATGTAGCCTTTTTCGACCATCTGGCCGAAGACGCGCAACTGGGCGGCTTCGTATTCTGGTTTCAGGGTGACGTAGGGATTCTCCCAGTCGGCCAGCACGCCCAGGCGCTTGAAGTTTTCCGCCATCCCGGGCAGGTTCGTCAGGGCGAATTCAGCGCTGCGCGCCCGCAGTTCGATCGGGGTCAGTTCGCTGCGCTTCTTGTTCAGCGCCTTCAGGGCGGCGTTTTCGATGGGCAGCCCGTGGGAGTCATAACCGGGCACGAACGGGGCCTTGTGACCCTGGAGGGTCTTGTATTTGACGACGATGTCCTTGAGGCCTTTGTCCAGGGCGGTCCCCATATGGATCGCCGGCGCCGACAGGTAGGGCGGGCCGTCATGCATGACGAACAGGCCTTTGGGCCGCTCGGTCAGGTTGCGGGCATAGACACGCTCGGCGTCCCACAGGGCCTGGATCTCCGGCTCACGGGTGGCGGAGTTGGCCCGCATCGGGAAGGTCGTGATCGGCAAATTAAGGGGGTATTTTTCATCCATCCGTGCACATCTCCTGCGTCGGGGCCCGGTCACGTCCGGTCGCCCACCATGGCGGTTTGTTGCCCGGTCCCCAGGCTTGGTCGGCAGTGTTGAGACAGTCTCTGCGGGACGCGCTCAGCCATACCTCGCACAGTATCGCCCGAACTGCGCTCTGCCCCAAGCGCGTCGGCCAAAAACCGCCGGTGGGCAAGCGTGCCGGAACGGGGCTGGGATCGGGGGCAGGTCCAGGCAAGGCAAAGCCTGTCATGACGCGACGAATGGCTGGGCGAAACGGCAAATCCCTGGCAAACTGGGACAGTAACGCCAAACATACAAAAAATATGGACCCAAGTGCCGGTCGTCCTGTTAGGGCCGTCCTGCACTTGGGTAAGTAAAAGGGAGTGACGCCCGTGTATGGTCCGGTGTCCCTGCGGGAGGACATCGTCCGAGTTGTCACCCGTCCGTTATGTGTCGTATGGAGGGGATCGTGTCGATCACCAACGAGAATCCCGAAGATTCGCTGACTGCCCTGATTGAAAGTCCGGAAGACCGGTTCGCCGAGCTGGCCGAGCCCTTTGAATCACGCCTTGGTAAGACCGTCGTCCCCACCAAGAACGTCTCACGGGCCGCCGCCGAAGCGCGTCTCAAGGCCCCGGTGATCGCTCCACCCAAAAAGGCACACCGCAACACGGGCAATCTCTCGGCGCCGCCGGCGATCGCCAAGAACAACCGCTGGGAAGCCCAGCTGGTCGTCACCAGCACCCAGGCCATCGCCGACTCCGGGTCCGTCTGGATCAAGGGTCAGACCAAAGTCGGCGAGCTGCTGCTCATCCGGTTCGACGGCGCCACCGACTCCCTCAAGGACGGCAAGGTGACTGTCAACGGCGAGCCGTTGCCCCTCGACGAAAAGGGTGCCCTCCTTGCCGCCGTCGCCAAGGCCTCCGTGCCCTACGCCGGTGAGATGGTCGTCAAGCGCATCCAGCAGCACATGGGCATGTTCTGCGAACGGGCCGCCCACTACGAAGGCTAATCCCTAAATCCCATCACCAAGGCGCCCCGATCATCTCCGGGCGCCTTTTTGGTGTGCGGCCCCAGGCCGGTGAGCGGCGCAGCAGGTCCTCTGCGGCGGCCTGTTCCTCATCGGGCATCACCGTTCCCCGCTGGGGCCCGACAGAGCCGGCCGCCGCCTCGCCAACGCCTCTGATATGCTGGCGCCATGCTGGATCCTATCAACCTCCAGGCGGCTCTGACCGCCAAACGAGACGACTTTCACGCCTATGGCGAGCGGTCCCTCGGCGTCCGCCGCCGCTACGCCGAGGCCTGGGCCACCCTGCGGACCATGCCCATGGCCGACATCTTCTCGGCGATCGAGTCCTCCGATGCCGCTGATGCTCCCGGCGCCCGCCCGACCACCGAATGGGGCACACCCGGTCCCCGCATCAGCCAGCCCGGTCCGACCTTTGCCTCCCATGCCGATGCCCACGCCTGGGCGGCCGGACAACTGCACGGCCGGCTGACGATCAGCGCCGACGGCAGCCAGATCGAGCCCTTGCCCGACGTGATTCTGCCTGTGGCCGTCGTCCAGATCGCCCTATTCTGGAACCCGCACCACGCCGACGTCCCCTACCGCAAACAGGCCGAAACGATCGTCCTCAGCCCCCTCGAACTGGCCGACAGCCGGCTGGAGCCCAAAGGCGAACTGGTCTGCCGTCGTTTTGAGGCGGAAACCAGCCTGCTCGCCGACGCCATGGAGGAAGCAGCCGGCCACACACCCATGGCCATCGCCTTTTATGACGGTCCGCTGGTCGTCCATTTTGCCGAGCGGGCCGTCCCCGAAGCCCGCATGCGGTACCTCAAAGCCATCCAGCATCTGTTGACCACGAGCCGGAAGACCGGCATCCCCGTCGTCGGCTACATCGACTCCAGCCAGGGGCGGGACCTGGCCACCCTCACCGGCACTTTGTACGATCTGCCGGTCAAAGGCATGCCCAGCGATCCCATGCTCGTTGCTGACGATCTGGCTCAGTGGGGCCAGCGGACGGCCGCCGTCGCCTGTGCCCACGGCAAGATCCTGGATGCGTATCAAGACGGGCATCGGGCCGTGGGCGTCACCTACCTGCGGGCCCACAGCGGTTTGCCCTGCCGGGTGGAGTTCCCCCTCTGGGTCGCCGAAAAAGGCCTCCTGCCTGAGGTGATGGCCGTCGTGCTGGCTGAAGTCGTCGCCGGTCAGGGCTATCCCTATGCCCTCGAAGTCGCCGATGCCACGGCCGTCCTCTCCATCGGCGACCGCCAGCGCTTCGAGCGGACCCTGGAAGCTTTTGCCGCCATCGAGGGCATTCCGCTGCCCCGTTCCCACAAAGCGATGAGCAAGGGCCGCCGCAGGTAAAAAGTTGCCTGGGTAGGCCGGATCACCGACCATGCTGTCAGACTCTGCCGAATTCCAAAAAGACCGATAGGACTGACCATGGGCAAACCACGCTTGGGCTTCTGGCAAATCTGGCACATGAGCTTCGGGTTCCTCGGCATCCAGTTCGGCTGGGGCCTGCAGATGGCCAACATGAGCGCCATCTACGAATATCTGGGCGCCAATGCCGACCAGATTCCGCTGCTCTGGCTGGCCGCCCCCCTGACCGGGCTCATCGTCCAGCCGATCATCGGCAGCGTCAGCGACCGGACCTGGGGCCGGCTCGGGCGGCGGCGGCCGTTCTTCCTGATTGGCGCCATCATCAGCTCCCTTGCCCTGATCGCCATGCCCAACGCCAGTTCCCTGTGGATGGCCGCCGGCCTGCTCTGGATCCTCGATGTGGCGATCAACGTCAGCATGGAACCGTTCCGGGCCTTCGTCGCCGACATGCTGCCCGCCGAGCAACGGACGCAGGGTTTCGCCATGCAGAGCCTGTTCATCGGGCTTGGCGCCATCATCGCCTCGGCCCTGCCCTGGCTGTTGATCAACGCCTTCCACATGGCCGATCTCCGGGCCGCCAACGGCATTCCGCATACCGTTGCCCTGTCCTTTTACATCGGGGCCGCCGTCTTTTTCAGCGCCGTCCTCTGGACCGTGCTCAAAACCCGCGAGTATCCGCCTGCGGACATGGTGGCCTTTCGGGTCCAGCAACAGCAACGCCAAGGCCTCGGCACCATCATCAGCGAGGTCGTCCACGCCCTCGGCCACATGCCCAAGACCATGCGCCAGCTGGCCTGGGTCCAGGTCTTCACCTGGTTGGGCCTGTTCATGATGTGGTTGTATTTTCCCGTCGCCGTGGCCCACCACGTCCTGGGCATCACCGATGCCAAATCGCCCGCGTACGCGGCTGGTGTCGCCTGGGGCGGGCTGTGTTTTTCGGTATACTCGGCGGTCTGTTTCACCGTTTCGTTCGTTCTGCCAAAGCTGGCTGCCGTCCTCGGCAAACAGCGGACCCACGCCCTCTGCCTGAGCTGTGGCGCCCTCGGGCTGCTCTCGGTGGCCGTCATCCACACGCCGAACCTGTTGCTCCTGTCCATGGCCGGCGTCGGCATCGCCTGGGCCGGCATCCTCTCGATGCCCTACGCCCTGTTGGCGGACTGCCTGCCGGAGGGCAAAACCGGGCTCTACATGGGCATTTTCAACTTCTTCATCGTCATCCCGGAGATCCTCGCC
Source organism: Candidatus Sericytochromatia bacterium (assembly GCA_014377495.1). Lineage (GTDB taxonomy): Bacteria > Cyanobacteriota > Sericytochromatia > JACMPN01 > JACMPN01 > JACMPN01. The sequence continues at coordinate 1,989 of JACMPN010000214.1, read as the reverse complement.
TCTCTTGGCTTCGGCTGGGTGATGACGCACCTGCTCAACGGCAACCGCCTTGCGGCCGTCGTCGGTGGCGGCGTGAGCCTGCTCGTGGCGGCGGCATTGGCGTTGCGGGTCCAGACGGCTGAACAGGCCATCACTGCTTAATTGCCACCCATGGACGCTTTGCCCAAAGCCTTGCCGATCGGGACCTGACGTCCCGATCGGCAGTGACGGAGGTCGGCGTCAGTTCGTCTGCATGTGCAGCAGGACGTCCTGCACCGTGACCAGATGGTTGTTGAAGAGAGTCATGGCGGAGTTCAGCAGGGTGAACAGTTCGGGATCCATCACGCTGTAAAAGACCACGTTGCCCTCTTTGCGGCTGCCCACGATGTTCCTGGCCCGCAGCACAGCCAGCTGCTGCGAGACGTTCGCCAGCTCCAGCCCGACCATCTCGCTGAGCGCCCCCACGCTGCGCTCGCCGTCACGCAGGCAGTCGATCAGGTGGATGCGCACGGGATGGGACAGCGCTTTGAAAAAATCAGCCTTGAACGTGCGCAATTTGCCATTCATGGCGCTGTCATCGGTGGGCAAGGCAACTCCCTTTCGTGCTTCAGATTGACTGCATGTCGTCCCCACAGTGTCCTCCATCAGGCCCATGGCCGACAGCCTCCGGTGTGCACCACCGGACCCTCTTCCCATTGCAGCATATTCGTACTTATGATAACTTGCAATTACGCAATCATCAAACTTCTTTCAGCTTGGGTCTTGGGTGAGTCGGGTCCGGGACGGGGTGCGGTGGGCGCTCAGGGAGGCATGGGATGGTGTGGCTTTTGCCCGGGGGTTGGTCTTGACGCTGCTGATGCTCGGGTTGGCCATCATTGGCATTGGGGCCCTCGGATCCTGCCTGGCGGCAAAGCGGGCCGGCAGTCTGCCGGTGTGGCTCCTGACGGCGGGCGCTGCTCTCTTGGCCCTGGCCGGCCTGCTGGCGATCCGTGACGGCCTGTCGATCGAGTGGCACATCCGCTGGGCGCTGCCCATAGGCCGTCTGATGCTGCGCCTTGACGCACTCAGCGGCCTTTTCCTGCTGCTCATCGGGGCTTTGGGCGCGCTGACGTCGATTTACGGCCTGGCCTACCTGGCCCACGAGCGACGGATGGCCAGACAGCGCTGGGCCTGGGTCTCCCAGGCGCTGCTGCTGATCAGCATGGCGGGGGTCGTGGTGGCCGCCGATGCGGTGGTCTTCCTGATGGCCTGGGAGATCATGGCCATCAGCTCATTCGCGCTGGTGGTTCTGGACGACAGTGCCGCCGAAACCCGGCAGGCCGGCTGGGTCTATCTCTCGGCGTCCCACCTGGGGGCTGCCTGTCTGATCGCCCTGCTGACCCTGTTGAGCCTGCACGCCGGCTCCTCGGCGTTCGCCGACATCCGGGCGGCAGGTATACCGCCGACTCTTGCCCCCTGGGTCTGGGGACTGGCCATCCTGGGTTTCGGCAGCAAGGCCGGCCTGGTTCCCCTCCACGTCTGGCTGCCCGCCGCCCACGCCGCCGCCCCCAGCCACGTCTCGGCCCTGATGTCCGGGGTGATGATCAACATGGGGATCTACGGCCTGTTCCGGCTGGCGGACCTGATTGGTGCCCCCCCGATCGGGGCGGCCTGGACGCTCATGCTGCTCGGGGCCTGCTCGGGGGTGCTCGGGGCGGTGAGTGCCGCCGCCCAGGACGACATCAAACGCCTCCTGGCCTACAGCACCGTGGAGAACGCCGGCCTGATCTGCATGGGCCTCGGCCTGGGCTGGGTCGGCGCCGCCCTGCAGCAGCCCGGCATCGCGGTGGCAGGGTACGCCGCTGCCCTGGTCCATGTCGTTCACCATGCCCTGGGCAAGGGCGCCCTGTTCCTGGCGGCCGGGACCGTGGTCCACGCCACCGGCACCCGCAGCCTGGACCGGATGGGCGGGCTGATCCGCCCGATGCCCCTGACAGGCGCCATGCTGGCCATGGGAGCGGGCATCCTCAG
>JACMPN010000018.1 GCA_014377495.1 Candidatus Sericytochromatia bacterium | reverse complement strand
TGGCCCAGGCCCGCGCCATGTTGGCCCAGCCTGAGGCGGCCCGGCGCATCGGTCGCAGCGGTCGCCAGGCACTCCTGCGCAGCCACAGCTGGCAACACTGGTGGGAGCGGGTCGCCGGACAATTGGAAACGCGGGGCAAGCATCTCGACCTGGCCGCACCGCCACGCGAGGCGCTGGCCGGTCATCGACCGAGCCTGGCCATGGCGATGACCGGCTTGGCCCACCTGCACGAAGGCCAAGGGCAACCAGCCGAAGCCGACGCGTACTTTCAGCAGGTGCTGAGCTGGTATCCGGGCGACTATGCGGCACTGGCCGGCATGGCACGCCGGAGTCCGGACCCGCGGACCCGCCAGAGCTATTGGCGTCGTGCGGTGCAGGATCAGCCGGCCAGGCACCAGCTCTGGCACGGGCTGTTCCCGACCCGGGTCCTCGGACCCTCCGGGACAGCTTTCCGGGATGAAGCCGGCATCCAGTTGCTCCTGGGCGCCATGAATCTGGGCGACTATGCCACGGCGGCCGATGCGTTGTACGGCCTTGCCGGACTCAATTCCCGGTTTGCCTTGCCGTTCATTCGCCAGCTGCTCCGTGTTGGTGAGGTGGCCTCGGCCGCCCGATGCTTGACGGCCGCACTGGGTTTTTGGCCTGACGACGTCCATTTGCTCGGGTTACAGGCGACGTGGTCAGCCGAGGCCGGCCCCGGCCAGTGAGAGGGCTGCGAGCCTGCCATGACGGGCGTCGATGTGTTGCGAAAGGAATGTGATGCGGATTTTGGTCTGTGCCCAGGTACCACCCTCGGCGGAGTCGGTGTACTGGCATAGCATCAATGGCATGGAAATCCATGGTCACCAGGTTGTCCCCTTGGATGTCCTGGCGTTGCAAAGCCTCTATGGTCCCGACGCCACCGATCGGCTCATCCTGCAGGCGGCGATGGCTTACAACGTCAATGTGGCGCTGGTATTTGACGGGGTGCCCCTCAGTGTTCCGTTGCTTGGCTGTCTGCGGCAACTCGGCGTGGTCCTGGTGGCCTTCCAAGGCGACGACAGCCTCTTTATCGATCCCGACCGCCACCCGCCTGTGACCAGGACGGCTCTCAGGCAGAAGATCGAGGTCACCGGCTGCTGTGACCTGGTCATCACCTGTTGTCGGGCGGCGGTTGCCCTGTATGCCGGTCATGGCTTGCCTCCGCCATGCTACCTGCCGCCGCCATACACAGTGGCGGCCCTGGCCCGCCACGACGGCCCGATGCGGCCAGTGGTGCGCTTTGCCGGCAGCCCGCGCTACCGACCCGAGGCGCCGCCGAGTTGGCGGGTCCGTGTGATCCGGGCGTTGGTGGAGGCCGGACTGCCCGTGGAATTGGCCCATGCCGAGTGGCAAAAAGTGCCGGGCTGCGCCCATCTGGCCACCGAGACACCGGGCCTCCACGACTTTTACCGGGATACAGCCGATGCGACGGTGAATCTGGTCCTGACGTCCGAGTTTGGTTCGGAGCCCATTCCGTCCTATCGCGGTTTGGTCCTGCAGGTGGCCGCCACGGGTGGCCTCCTGCTGACCAACCCGTTCGACGAATTCGCCGATTTTTTTATTGACGGCGCGGATGCCGTCATTGCCCGGTCTCCCGAGGCGTTTGTGGTTCAGGCCCGTCACTTTCTGTCCCATCCCGACGAGGCTCGGCGGATTGGTCACCGTGGCCGACAGGTCATTGAGCTGTCCCACAGTTGGCAGCATTGGTGGGAACAGGTCGCCGAACGCCTGGCGGCAAAGGGCATCCGGCTGGCTCTGAACTCGCCGCCGCACGCGACACTGGCCAGCCATCGTCCGGGGTTGGCCCTGGCCATCAGCGGCTTGGCCCACATGTACGAGTCTCATGGCCATCAGGCGGTCGCTGAAGGGTATTTTCGCCAGATCCTCAGCTGGTATCCGGACGACTATGCGGCGCTGGCGGGCTTGGCCCGGATCAGCCCCGAGATGGGGAGCAAACAGGCGTATTGGCGTAGCGCCCTGGCAATCCAGCCGGCGATGCACCCATTGCCCGCAGGCCCTTTCCCGACGGCGGTGATCGGGCCGATGGGAACGGATTACCGGGCTGAAGCGGGCATCCAACTGTTGGCAACGTCATGGCATATTGGCGACCATGAGTCCGTCGCCGAGGCGTTGCTCAGCCTGATGGGGCCCGAGACGGCAACCGTTTGGGCCGATGCGACACTGCCCGAGACGCACATCCGGGGCTTGATCGACGTCGGCGCAGTTGGGTTGGCTGAACAATGTCTCGTCGCAGCCTTGGCCCTGTGGCCGGACGATATCGGGTTGTTGCAGGTGCGGGACACCTGGCCTGACGGCGTGCCGGATCGACCTGAAAGACACGTTTTGCGACCTTAAAGGCGGGCAATGCCCCTGGTCCCGGTGCCGGGCCAGTGGGCGGAAACCCGTCGGCAAGGGCTTTGCGATTACCTGCTACCATTTCCGGTAGTCAGGCCAACAGTTACCAGGGTTTGGGTTTGTAGCAAGGCGCCGCCATGGGGTGGCGGCGCCCTCATGGGGGATGTCATGAAGCCACGGATGGAATTTCTCATTGACCTCGTCGGTTCGTGCAATTTGCGCTGCCCCTCCTGTCCGCAAGGAAACTGGCTGGGGGAACAGAATCCGGTGGGCTTCATGGCCCCCGAGTTGCTGCGAAAAATTATGACCAAAGCTGTTTCTGAATACCAGGTCAGCTGCGTCAACCTCTACAACTGGACCGAGCCGTTTCTGCATCGCGACCTGGCGGGGATGATGCGCATCGTCAACAGCTTTGGGGCCCGCCCCTCGCTGAGTTCGAATTTGAACTTGATCCCCAATATCGAGGCCGTGATGGCCGAAAATCCACTGCATCTGGTGATATCCGCCAGCGGCTTTACCCAGGTGACCTACGGCTACACGCATAGAAAGGGTGATATCAATAAGGTGAAAGAAAATATGGAAGTCGTGGCAAAAATTCGCGATTCAATGAACATAAATACAAATATATATGTAAACTACCATGTATATATGCATAATGTGGAAGATGCCGTGCTGATGAAGGAATATGCGAGCAGTCTCGGGTTTGGTTTCAATCCGGCTTGGGCCTATATGCAGCCTCTGGAGAAAGTTCTGGGGTATCTGACTGGGGATAGTCAATTCGGGGAGATTACGGCGGAAGATCGTGAGCTGATCAAGAATTTTGCATTGCCTATCGAAAAGGCCATTGCAGCATCCCAGAAGCTCAGTAACCCCTCCTGCCGGTTGCGCTTTGCGCAAATGGTGCTCGACCATACTGGCAGTGCCAAGCTCTGCTGCGGGGTCTTTGATCCCAAGCATGCCAACATCGGCAACTATCTGGATATGGCTGCCCCTGACCTGCAGGCAAGCCGTGACGCCCATCCGCTATGTGTCACCTGTATGGATCATGGCATCCACATGTATAGCGTCTACGCTGCACCCGAACTGCAGACACTCGGACTGTCCCATGTCATCCGGCAACGTATCGCCGCCTTGGAAGACATTTTCAACTTATCGCTCCAACTGGGTTGAGGCCAGCCCTCAGTCGTGTGTCGGCCTAATCGGATAATGAAATGACCAGAGTCTGCCGCGGGACGATTTCCGGCAGCGCGTCCGCCCACGGGGTCGACCCGGTGTGGATATGCTGGACTTCCAGCTGGCCACTGGGCTGACCGGACCGCAGTCGAAACACGTAGGTTTCCGTGGCCATTTCGGTCGTGAAACGATCCCGATTCGCCCCTTGGCTGACCATGAACTCGACCAGCGGTTCAATCGACGGTTCGAGCGGCTGACGGGTCCCATAGGCCGGGCCATCGAACCAGAGTTTGTTGGCGAACAACTGGCCACCCAAGTCCTGCATGGTGTAGCCATGTTGGGCCATGGTGACGGATTGCCCGTCGATGCCGGCGACGCTGCTTTTGTAAAGCAGCTTCTGGACGCTTTGTTGGTTGGAGGCGTTACGGATACTGCCGACGATCACACCGTCCGCCTTTAGATAGGTCGCCCAGCGGGCGAGCGTGGCAAACGGATCGGCGAGATATTCCAGCACATCCACGGCGACGATGGCGTCCAGGCTGCCGGGCGCCAGGTTTGGCGTCTCTTGCTCGACGTCAAGGACCACGACCTCCTCGTAATGCCGCCGGGCCGCAGCGGCGGCGTCCGGTTGCCATTCGTAGCCGGTGACGGATTTGCCGCCCACCAGCCGCATCAGGCGGCCAAACGTCCCGGTACCGCAGCCGAGTTCAGCGATCTCCGAGGCGCCCGGCGGCAAGAGGCGTGCCGCCAGGATCATGTGGGCCTGCACTTCCTTGGCGTCACGCTCGGCGGCGATCCGCTCGGGGGTGTACCAGGCATCGGCCAGTTGGCGAAAGGCGTTCATAGGGTTGAGGTCTGCTTTCGGTTCAATTCAGGCGGCAACAGGGCGGGGCTGGATCGGCGACACCCGTTCGTGACGCTGTCGGCAGCATCGGGCAGTCGGGTGCGACACGCAAGGGTGTCCGTGCAGGATTTGCCTGCCAGGTCGAATATTGTTGGTCGTCCAGGCGTTGGTGTCCTGCGTTTGCCTGCCTGACAAAACCCAAACGTCGACGAGGCCCCGCAGGGCCCCGTGAGACAGAAGTTGACTGGTGGTGATTACGCCCGTTTGGCGGAACCGATATTGCCGCTCATCGGCAGGTTCAGCATGCCGACCCGAGTCCGGCCCCGGGTACCCGAGCGACCGGCCATGACACTGGCCATGGACACGGCGACCGGGTTAAAGGTGGCCATGGGGGCCTGCGGTTCGGTGATCAGGCAGATGCGGGAATGGGCCTGGGCTTCGGTGGGCATGGTCACGACATCGGCGGTCCAGGGACCCCGGCGGGGGCGCCGGCGGCGCTCCACGAAACCTTTGCGGCCAGTGGCGGCACCGCCCTGGTCGTAGCCGGGAGACGTCTGGGAGTCGCCGTCGCTGCTCTCTTCCATCGGGCGCACGCTGGGTACGGCACGCATCTTGGCGAGATCGTTCTGATGATGTCCAACCATGGTCTCCACCCCCTCTTCTGCAAGGGTTATCGGTCGCCCCTCGGCGGAACTTGGTAAACGACTGAATATGCATTGGCTTATTTTCAATTAAGTAACGGTTGTGATACGGCTGAGTGACATCGGTCACCATGCTAGACTGGGACGGGTCAAACTGTCCGGTTCAAAGCCTCACCAGCAGGCTTTTCGAGCGGTCAGTGAAGCGGCCCGCATCCTGTCACGGGGGACGTTGATTACCATGGTGTCCAATGCCAAGCCCCTCCTCATCGTGTCCGGGCTGTCCGGGGCGGGCAAGTCCCAGGCCCTGCGCTGCCTGGAGGACGTGGGCTATTTCTGTGTCGACAACCTGCTGCCGGCCCTGATCGCGCCGTTCGCCGACCTGATCCGGGGGCAGTTCACCCGGGTCGCCCTGGTCGTCGACAGCCGCGGGGGCAGCTTTCTCCATGACCTCTCGGGTTCCCTGCACGCCTTGCGCGAGCGCGGCATTCCCTACCGGATCCTCTTTCTGGAGGCGAGCAATCCCATCCTCGTCCAGCGCTTCAGCGAGACCCGTCGCCGCCATCCCCTGATGGCCTCGACCGATGCCCCGTTGCTGGAGAGCATTGCCGTCGAGCGGCAGATCCTGGCCGAGATGCGGGCGTTGGCCGACGTCCTCGTTGATACGACGGCCCTGACCTCCACGGAGCTGAAGAACCAGATCGTCAGCAGCCTCGTCGATCCTGAAGCCGTCGACGCCCGCCTGCAGATCAGCGTGATCAGCTTCGGCTTCCGGTTCGGCCTGCCGCTGGACGCGGACCTGGTCTTCGACGTGCGCTTTTTGCCGAACCCGCACTACGACCCCCTCCTAAAGCCGCATACCGGCATGGATGCTCCCGTGCGGGATTACGTCCTCGGCCAGGAGGTGACCAAGGCCTTTTTGACTCAGCTGGAAGGGTTCCTGCGGCACCTGTTGCCCCATTACCGGGCCGAGGGCAAGACCTCGCTGACGATCGCCGTCGGCTGCACGGGCGGCCGGCATCGCTCGGTCGCCATCGCCCATGAGCTCGTCACCCGGCTGGAGACGGATCAGGCCGGCGTGATCGAGCGGCACCGGGACATGTTCCGCGAGCCGGCCCGTTACGCGGAGCCTTCCGTCTGATGGCTGGCAGCGGGGCGCCCTGATGGGTTCCGGGTGGGGCTGGCTCAGCCTCGGTCTGAATATCAAACGCTGGCTGGCGGCGATCGGCATCGGGCTGTTGGCCATGGATTCGGCCCTGTTGGCGGCGCTGACCGGCACGCCCGGCTGGTCGGCGACGGTCAGGGTCATCATGGCCGCGATCGGGCTGGTGCTGACGGCGTTTGGTTTGAACCGGCTGGTCACGCACGTCGAGCGGGTTGTCGATGCCGATGGCCGGCGCCCTTTGCTGGCGAGCCTGCAGCGGGACCGGCCCGGCCCCGCCCGCATCCGGGTGGTGGCGATCGGCGGCGGTCACGGCCTGGCCTCGGCCCTGCGGGGGCTGAAAGTCTACTGCGACTCGGTGACGGCCATCGTCACCGTCGCCGACGACGGCGGCTCCTCGGGCCGGCTGCGGCGGGACCTCGGCGTCGTTCCGCCAGGCGACATCCGCAACTGCCTGGCCGCTTTGGCGGACGAGGAAGAGCTGCTCACCACGCTCTTCGAATACCGCTTTGCCGACGGCGAACTGGCCGGGCACAGCTTCGGCAACCTCTTTCTGACGGCGATGGCCGACATCGCCGGGGACTTCGAGGAAGGCGTCCGGGCGGCCAGCAAGGTCCTCGCCGTGCGCGGCCAGGTGCTGCCAGTCAGTCTCGATGCGATCACCCTCGTCGCCCACATGGCAGACGGTCAGGAGATCATCGGCGAGTCGGCGATCACCGCTGCGGGCGGGCAGATCGTCCAACTGCGACTGGAGCCGGACGCACCTTTGCCGTTGCCGGATGCCCTGCAGGCAATCATGGCGGCGGACGTGATCCTCATCGGTCCGGGCTCCCTTTACACGTCGATTTTGCCGAATCTGCTCGTCCCGGGGATCACCGCCGCCATCCGCCACTCCAAGGCGGCCAAACTGTTCGTCTGCAACGTGATGACCCAGCCCGGCGAGACGAGCCACTACACGGCGTCCGACCATCTCGCCGCACTGAGCCGCCATCTGGGCTCCACCCTGGTGGACGCCATCCTCGTCAACGACCACCCGCCGACGGTGCTGCGGGCCCAGTACGAGGCGAACGGCTCCGTCCCGGTGGTCATCGATGCGGACGCCCTGGCGGCGATGCACGTGCAGGTGGTCCTGGGCGGGTTACTGTGGGAGGGGGATCGGGTCCGCCATGATTCCGACAAGCTCGCCCGGGCCATCCTCGGGTGGGTGGAAGGCCGTCTCAATTTGAAGCTGCTGCCGCGACGCTGGGGATCGGGGCCTCTGAGCCAGACCGCCCCCGCCGATCTCCGGCCTTCGCGGTAAGGCCCCGGCCGCTTGAGAGGACCACGATGAAGCTGCGGGATGAGCTCATCCAACAGTTGCCCGAAACGACCTGCTGCCAGTCGGCCCTGCTGGCCGGGCTGACGGCCACGTTGCCGCCGGGCGGCGGCACGTTGACGACGGCCAATGCCGCTGCCGCCTATGCCATCGTCCATTTGGGCAAGGCGCTGGGCGTGGCCGTGATGTTGGCGCCCCAGCAGCAGGGATTTGGCTTGGCCGTGCCGGCCGCGATGCCGGCGGCGCTGCGCAAACGCTGCTGCCGGCGGGCCTGGCTGAAGG
>JACMPN010000213.1 GCA_014377495.1 Candidatus Sericytochromatia bacterium | reverse complement strand
GCCGCCCTCGATGTGCTGAAGAAAGTCATGGAATGCGACAACGTCGATGCCATCAAGGCGGCGACCGAGAAGCTGACCCAGGCGGCGTACGCCATCAGTGCGGCGCTCTACAGTCAGCCGGGTGCGGAAGCGTCCGGGGCCGAAGCGGGAGCCGGTGCCGGTGCCGGTGCGTCCAAGGGAGCAGCCGACGACACCATCGTCGATGCCGACTACGAAGAAGTGAAATAACGCACGATCGTCAGTCTCCCCGGCAGATGTCTGATCTGCCGGGGAGTTGGCTCGTCAGGAATGGGATTTGGATGGCAAAGCGCGACTATTACGAGATCCTCGGGGTCACCAAGAGGGCCGGTGAGGCCGAACTGAAAAAGTCTTATCGGGCACTGGCTCGCCAGTACCATCCGGACGTCAACAAGACGCCGGAAGCCGAGGCGATGTTCAAAGAGATCTCCGAAGCCTACGAAGTGCTCAACGACCCACAGAAGCGGGCCGCGTACGACCAGTACGGCCATGCCGCGTTCACCCAGGGTGGCGGTGGGGCCGGCTCTGAGGGGTTCGGCGGGGCCGGCTTCGGGTTTTCGGACATCTTCGAGGCTTTCTTCGGCGGGGCCGGGGGCGGCGCCGGCGGTGGCCGGCGGGGACCGGCCGGGCCCGAGCGCGGCTCGGATCTGCGGCTGGATCTCGAAGTGGGCTTCCGGGACGCCATCTTCGGGGCGGAGCGGGAGACCAACATCTCCCACCTGGCTCATTGCGACACCTGCACGGGCACGGGTGCGGCGGCCGGCACGACCGTCGAGACCTGCACGACCTGCCGGGGCATGGGCCAAGTGCAACAGACCCAGCGGACTCCCTTTGGCAGTTTCACCCAAGTCGCAGCTTGTCCGAAATGCCAAGGTGAGGGCAAGGTGGCTGAAAAGCCCTGCGGCGATTGTCGGGGGCAGGGCCGCAAGAAGGTCCACAAACAGCTGAAGATCAAGATCCCCGCCGGTGTCGACACCGGAGCCAGGTTACGGGTGAACGGCGAAGGTGATGCCGGCGGACGGAGAGGCCCATCGGGTGACCTGTACGTCGTGCTCTTCGTCCTGCCGGATCCGGAGCACCAGTTCGAGCGGCGGGATACGGACCTGTTCATCGAAGTGGCCATCGACTATACCGATGCCGCCCTGGGGGCGGAGATCGAGATCCCGACGATGGAAGGCACGACGAAGATCACGGTGCCGGCGGGCACGCAGCCCGGGACGGTGTTCCGTCTCAAGGGCAAGGGTGTGCCCCACCTCGGGGATTCCCGCCGTCGGGGCGACTTGCATGTAGCGGTGCAGGTGGCCGTCCCGACACAGCTGAGCAGTGACGAGTCCAAGCTCCTGAAGAGTTTGGCAGCGTTGCGGCAGCGGCACGGCATCGCATTACAAGAAGAACCGGAAGAGGAGCCCACCGCCAAAAAGGCGGGCGAATCATCTGACAAACGCAAGAAGGACGAGGATGACAGCGGGTTCTTGAACGTGCTGCGCAACGCCCTTGGTGCGAAGGACAAGGGCTGATTGGAGCCCGGTCCCTAGTCCAGAAGGGGCATGTCGAGCTATCATGCCCTGCAAGAGTTTCGGTGGACGGAAATTGACGATCCCGATCGAGGAGGACGCTTGAAAGAAGAAACCATGGAGTTCGAGGGGACGGTACTGGAGTGCCTGTCCAATGGCATGTTCCGGGTGGAACTGCCCAACGAACACAAGGTCATTGCCCATATCGCCGGCCGGATGCGCAAATTCCGCATCCGTATTCTGCCGGGCGACCAAGTCAAGGTCGAATTATCGCCCTATGACCTGACCCGTGGCCGCATCACCTACCGTAAGAAGTAAGTAAGTCCCTCGAATCCGGCTACCACTTCGGCAACCGGGATCGCCACGACCGTCCGGCACTTTGCTTAGGCCAGCCCCCCAGTCAGGGGGCTGGCCTTTTGCGTGATGATCAGCCGGAAGGGGCCGGCCGTCGGTTGACGGGCTGACTCGCCTTTGCTAGAGTTGGGTCAACTCAAAAATACTTTCGACAAAGGCGAGGTCATGATCCTACCCAAGCGACAGCAAGAGGTGCTCGATTTCCTGGTGGCCTATATCCGCGACCACGGATACGCCCCATCGATCGAGGAGATCGGCGACGCCTTGGGGATGCGGTCGACCTCCACCGTGGCCTATCACCTGGATGCCCTGACAAAAAAAGAGCTGATCGTCCGCAAGGGTCCCCGTTCCTTCGACGTGGCCGACTCCGTGCAGCCCGTCGGCGTGCCGATGCTGGGCCGGATCACGGCTGGCATGCCGATGCTCGCCCAAGCCGATCACAGCGAGTACGTCGACGTTGCCAAGCTCTTTCACCTCCCGAACCACTTCCTGCTGGAAGTGACAGGCGAGAGCATGATCGATGAACAGATCCGGCCTGGCGACATGGTCCTCGTCGAACCTGCCCAACAGGCCCGCAATGGCGATTTGGTCGTTGCCTTGGTCGACGGCGAAGAGACGACCCTAAAGCGCTACTTCCTCGATGGCGACCAAGTCCGCCTGCAGCCATCCAATGCCACCATGGACCCGATCCTCTGTGACAAGGTCCGGGTCAGCGTCCAGGGGCAGGTTCGCGCCCTCATGCGGACTTATGCGCCGGGTCGTTTGAGGTAGCTGGTTAGCACACCGCCTGGCTCTTCTCCACTCGTGAGCGCCCAGACGCCGCCGTTCCCACGTTGTGGTGCCGGCGGCGTCTGACTTGGGCACAATGGCATTGGCCGGATTGTGCGACGAGCCACCTCCGATTTGGTGAAGGTGCCCCAACCGGGAGCCATTGGCAGCTGACATGCTGCCGTCATGATGGAAACGATGACTCGTTGGGGGCCGCTTTTACCCTGGCCCACATCGCCAGTCGAAGAATTGATCTTCCTCCGGCATGGCCAGACCATGGCAAACGCCGATGGGATCATCCAGGGTTGGATCGATTACCCGCTGACTGCACTGGGCCACCAACAGGCGATCGATACGGCAGAGGCCCTGCGGCCCCTGGCGTGTCGGGACGTCTTCACCAGCCCGATCGGTCGGGCCCGGACGACCGCTGGCATCGTTGCCGCCGCTACGGCGGGCGCTTCAGTTTCGCTGCTGCCCGGTATGACAGAAGTGCATGCCGGTGCCGTGACGGGCCGGACTTGGGCTGAGTTCGGCGAAATCTATCCCGAATCGTATGCCGACTATCAGCAACGGTGCCGCATTCTGACCTCTGGCGAGGCCAAGGCCGTCCTCCCGGGCTGGGAACCGATCGATCATGTGGTCTACCGGACATGGCAAGCGATTGGGGCCGTATTGGCGATCGCCACGGGCCCCCGGGCGATCATCGTCAGTCACGGTGACAGCATCAGCTGCCTACTGACCCAAGCAATCCATGGGACGGCCCTGGCGGGGGACTGGCGCTACCGGCAGGCGAACTGTGGCGTGAGCCGCCTCGTCCTGGCGTCGACCGGTCCACAGCTCCCGGACGGCGTCCGCATCCTGCACCGGCAAGCTGTCACGTAGCTGCTGCCAGCCGTGGCGTTGTCAAAACGGACGACTCGGCCACAGGGCCGTACCCAGCAAAAAGGACGTGTCCAAGACACGTCCTAAAACCCAAAAGGCTGCTGAACCCGCAAGTGGGTTTCAGGTGTTTCAGCGTGGCCCGAATGGGGGTCGGGTT
>JACMPN010000212.1 GCA_014377495.1 Candidatus Sericytochromatia bacterium | reverse complement strand
GCGCCTTGGTGATCGGGATGGTCATCATGGTCGTGGTGGCGTCGGGCGTCATCGTCATTTAGCGCACCGCCGCCTGCAGAGCCTGCTTGGCGACGAGGGCTTTGTGGTCGTTGCGCCAGGCGATCAGGCGACGCAGGCCGTCGGCCAGGTCGATCGACGTCTGAAAGCCCAGATCCTTTTTGGCCCGGCTCGTGCTGCCGATCCGGTTGGTGACGAAGGTCTGCCCCGCAGGCTCGTACTGGATGCCGAGGTGCTCCTTGCCGGTGAGCTTCAGGATCATCTCGGTCAATTCCTTGAGTGACGTGCCGGTGCCGGACCCGACGTTGTAGTTGTAGTCGGCGGCAGCGGATTTCAGAGCGCAGACGTTCGCTTTGGCGCAATCTTCCACGTAGATGAAGTCGTAGGTCTGCGAGCCGTCGCCGTACAACACGGGCGGCAGGTCCTGATCGAGCCGGTCGAGGATCTTCATGATCACGGCGATGTAGGTGCCCTTGTAGTCCTGCCGGGCGCCATAGACGTTCATGTAGCGCAAACCGACATAGGGCAGGTTGTAGCGGTGGTAGAAGGCCCGGGCCATCTGTTCACCGGCAATCTTCGTCGCCCCGTAGAAAGTCTTGTTGGCGAAGGGATGTTCCTCGGTCATCGGGATCTCGACCGCGTCGCCATAGACGCTGGCGGAGCTGGAGTACACGAGCCGCTTCACGTTGTTGTCGCGGCAAGCTTCCAGGATGTTGAAGGTGCCGCGGATATTCACGTCGAAAGCAGCCCTGGGGTAATCGTGGCACTGCAGCAGCCAAAGGGCGGCCAGATGGACGACGGCATCGACGTTTTTCATTGCCGCTTGGAGAATGTCGGACTGGGTGATGTCGCCGCCAACGTCGAAGATGCGGACCCGTTTGTCGGTAAAAGCGTCTTCGAGGTTCGCTTGGGTTCCCCGGCAGAAATTGTCATAGACGATGACTTCTTTGACCGGTTCCTTGGTCAGCAGATCCACCACATGGGAGCCGATGAAGCCGGCCCCGCCGATGACCAATACGCGGGCGTCCTTCAGATCCATCCGGGCTTCCTTTCGTGGGGGCGTCGTTAGCGGCATCTCGTGAAGTCACTTGGTTGGCCTGACGACAAGCCATGGACACAGGGTAACGCACCTGAGGGATGGTCTGGAAGCTGCTTGGGAGGCCTCTCCCCGCCGAAACGCAGTGCAGGCCTCCCGGTGGTCGGCTAGGGTCGAGACTTCCTGGGGTCTATTGCGGACCTGCCGTCAGCCATCTCCTAGCAGACAAGCCTCCCGAGCAGCTTCCAGACCATCCCTTACAGCCGCAAACCTTGTTTTCAGCCGGAAGTTAGGACTCTATCACCCGCAACAATGCCGCCACCCTGTCGGCGATCACAGGTGCGCAGGTGAGTCCAGGGGATTCGATGCCGATCAGGTTCACCCAGCCCGGCAAACCCCGTGCCGATTCTTCGGCAATGACGAAATCCCGGGCCGGCTGACCCGGTCCCTGCAGTTTGGGCCGAATGCCGGCCTGATCGACAGTTAGGTCCTCGGGTGCCACGCCAATCAGGTAACGGCTCACGGCCTCGTGGAACGAGTCGCGTCGGCGCTCATCCACCAGGTAATCCTGACGACGTTCCTTCAGGTACTCGACGTCGGGCCCCAGCCGCAGCTGCCCTGCCAGATCGAGCGTCACATGCACGCCCAACCCGACCGTCTGCGGCGCCGGCACAGGGTAGATCAGGCATTTGACCCGACCCTGATGCCTGGATGACAACCGGAAATACACCCCCCGACAGTAGGACAACTCATAGCCCGCTTCTTTAGGGTCGATCCCCACCAGAGCAGCGATCCGGTCCGCATCGAGACCTGCTGAATTCACGACCTGCCCAACCTGGACCGTCATCATCTCGCCAGCCGCATCCTGCAGGCGCAAGGCATAGCCGTCGCCCGTGCGATCCGCCCCGATCAGCGTGCAGCGCATCACCAGATCGGCCCCATGATCGACGGCCACATGCTGGTAGTGGCGCATCAGGGCGTGTGAGTCGATGATCCCCGTCGTGGGGGACCAGAGGGCGGCCACGGCTTTGACGGCCGGCTCCCATTCGGCCACTTCCGGACCGACCCAGGTCAGGTCGACGCCGTTGGCGGCCGCAGTGGCGTGGATGCGTGCCAACTCGCCGATCTCGCCCGGCTGGGTGGCCACGATCAGCTTACCGACCCGGGCATGGGGAATGCCGTGGCGTTCGCACAGGGCATACAGGCGGCGGTTGCCCTCGACGCAAAGGGTCGCTTTTAAGGAACCAGCCGGATAGTAAATGCCGGCATGGATGCCTTCGCTGTTCCGACTGCTCGTCTCGGTGCCGATCCGGCCGTGGCGTCCCACGATCAGGACCCGCCGATGGGGCGCCAGCCCCGCCGCCACGGCCAAACCGACGACCCCGGCGCCGATGACGGCGACGTCGTAGTCATGGTGAGAGTCAGGACTCATAGGATGTCATCACTGCAGGCCGGGGCATAGGGCTGGCCGAACGCAGCATGGCTCAACCCTGTAGCAGTGTAACCCGCCGGCAAACGGCATATG
>JACMPN010000211.1 GCA_014377495.1 Candidatus Sericytochromatia bacterium | reverse complement strand
GCGCTGCCGTCCTCCACGACGGCGCCCTCGTCGGCATACACCGCAAGTGGTTTTTGCCGAACTACGGCGTCTTCGATGAAAACCGGTACTTCCAGGCCGGCCGTGAAGCCACGGTCTTCGAGCGGCCGGACGTGCGGTTCGGGACGGTCATCTGCGAGGACATCTGGTATCCCGGCGGTCCTGCCCACCCGCTCAGCCTCTGGGGCGGCGCCCAGCTGGTCGCCGCCATCGACAGCAGCCCCTTCAACCTGGGCAAGGGCGAGTATCGGGACCACATGCTGGCCACCCGGGCGGCGGACTACACGGCAGCAATCGCTTACGTCAATTTGGTCGGCGGTCAAGATGAGCTGGTCTTCGATGGCCGCTCGGCACTGTTCGGGCCCACCGGTGAACGGCTGGCTTCGGGACCTGCCTTCGACGAGGCGCTGATCGTCGTCGACCTGAACGTGGCCGAAATCGAACACGCCCGCTTGGAGGCACCCCGCCGCCGCCAGGAGAAAGCCGCCAATCCGCCGGTCGCCGTCGGCCATTGTGTGCTGGCCGGCGTGACCCCTGACGTTGGGAGCCCGGCGACAGTGCCCGCCCCGCAGACCGACTTGCTTGCAGAAGAAGCGATTGCCTATAAAGCGCTGGTGACGGGTTTACGGGACTACGTCACCAAAAACGGCTTCCCGGGCGTCGCCATCGGTCTGTCCGGCGGTATCGACTCCGCCCTGACGGCAGCCCTGGCGGTCGATGCATTGGGGGCAGAAAACGTGCGGGGCGTCTACATGCCCAGCGTCTATTCGGCGGACATCAGCGGCGAGGATGCGGCAGCCTTGGCGAAGAATCTGGGCATCCGCTACGACATCATCCCCATCGCCGGACCCTTTGCCGCCTTCAAGGATGCCCTGTCAGGCGTCTTTGCCGGGCAGGCGGAAAATGTCGCCGAGGAAAACATCCAGGCCCGCAGTCGGGGCGTGCTGCTCATGGCCATTGCCAACAAATTCAACCTGCTCGTGCTGACGACGGGGAACAAGTCGGAAATGGCGACGGGCTACGCCACGCTCTACGGTGACATGGCGGGCGGCATGGCCGTGATCAAGGACGTGCCGAAGCTGCTCGTCGTCCGGCTCTGCGAATATCGGAACACGATCAGCCCCGTCATCCCGGAGCGGACGATCACCCGGCCGCCGTCAGCTGAGCTCAGGGCGGACCAGAAGGACAGCGATTCGCTGCCACCGTACGAGATCCTCGATCCGATCCTGAAGGCTTACGTCGAAGACGATCTCAGCCTGCCGGCGATCGTGCAGCTGGGTTTTGACCGGGCCCTGGTCGAGCGGGTGATCCGCATGGTCGATCTGACGGAGTACAAGCGGCGGCAGGCGGCACCGGGCATCAAAATCACGGAGCGGGCCTTCGGGCGGGACCGTCGGCTGCCGATCACGAACGGTTTCCGGGACCTGCAGTAGGCAAATCCAGCGGCTTGCCGCGACGTCCGGAGCAGTCGGCTGAACTGTGTTCCGCCAGTCCTAGCGATACTTGAGCGATGCCGCATATTCACTCTGATTCAGGCTGCCGTTCCGATCGGTATCCAACTCCTTGAAGTCCTTGGCGAGACCGGCCTTGAACGTGGCGACTTCGGCCTCGGTCGGGGCCTTGATGAACCGGATGTCGCCCCACTGGCCGGCGACGAACTCGGTCTGGTTGAGACTGCCGTTACGGTCCGTGTCGTAACGCACGAAATCCTTGGCGGCGGCTGAGGATCCAGTGCTGCCGGAAGCTGTGGGTGCAGGGGACGACAGTGGCAAAGGCAACTGCATGTCACACCCCACCAGCAGCGCCCCCGCCAGAATCGCCGTCGACACAACGTTCATCCGCATCTGACTTCTCCCACGTTCTACCGGTAGTGGCGCCAGCAAAAACGGCCGACACCCGCCAAAATCTTACCACCGGACGAAGGCCGTCCCGCCAACTCACGCCCCTCCGGAACGGACGCCAGCGGTCGTGTTTGCGCATCCCGGCGTTGTGGGCCGTAAACTGAGTGATGGGTGCCGCATGGCACACGCCCAAGGGGCCATGCAGCAGGGGTGAACCGATGAACGCCGATCCGACACGATCCGCCAAGGCCGCCGGCCTCCGCTACGTGTGTGACACCGTCCCCGGCATCCGGCGGGCCCGGCACGCTGACACCTTCGTTTACGACACCCCGAACGGGCAGCGCATCCAGGACGAAGCGGTATTACAGCGCATCAAAAAGTTGGCGATCCCGCCTGCCTGGACGGATGTCTGGATCTCCCCCAGACCCGACGGTCATTTGCAGGCGACCGGCAGAGACGCCAAAGGCCGCAAGCAGTACCGGTACCACCTGCAATGGCGGACCGAGCGGGACCAGAGCAAGTACGCCCACATGCTCGCTTTCGGTGAGGCACTGCCAACCCTGCGTGGGCAGGTGAGCGCCGACCTGCACAGGCCCGGCATACCCCGGGAAAAGGTCCTGGCCACGATCGTCCGGCTCTTGGAACTGACGTTCATCCGCATTGGCAACGAGGACTACGCCCGCCACAACGACTCCTACGGCCTGACGACCCTGCACAACGACCATGTGGACATTATGGGCGGCGCGCTGCGCTTTCATTTCCGGGGCAAAAGCGGCAAACAGCATCAGATCGACGTGCGGGACCGCCATTTGGCCAAAATCGTCAAACGCTGTCAGGACATCGCCGGTCATGAGCTTTTCCAGTACCTGGATGAGGCAGGTTGCCCCCACGCAGTGGAGTCCGGCGACGTCAACGCGTACCTGCGGGACGTCACCGGCCACGACATCACGGCCAAGGATTTCCGCACGTGGGGCGGGACCATTTTGGCCGTCTGCGCCCTGCGCCGCCTGCCCGCCGCCACCTCCGAGACCGCCGCCAGACACAACCTCGTCGAAGCCGTCAAAGTCGTCTCCCGACGACTCGGCAACACCCCGGCCGTGTGCCGAAAGGCCTACATCCACCCGGCTGTGTTCGACGCTTATCTGGCTGGCCGCCTGCTTCCGGCATTCGCCCGTGAGCCGATCCCCGACCCGGACGCCACGCTCGACCGGCTGCACGACTATGAAACGTCAATCATGCGCTTCCTGCACCATGAAGTCGCCCCGACAGGGTGAGCCGCGCCCCCACTGGAGCATGCCGGCCACTGCCTACCAGGCGATTTGTTGACCATCTCGGTAAAACCCGCCGGTCGGCCCGTCATCCGGCAATACGGCGGCCCAGATGACGCTCGCCGCGCCCTGATCGACACTGCGGGGTGCGCCCTCGCCGCCCATGCGGGTCTGCACCCAGCCGGGGCAGACGGCATTCACCTTGATGTTGCCTTTGGTTTCATTGGCCGTCTGCAGGGTCAGTGCATTCAAAGCCGCTTTCGTCATCGAATACGGGGCCGCCCCGCCCAAGCCGTCCGACATCTGCCCCAGGCCCGATGACACATTGACGACCCGACCGTAGCCGGCCGCGATCATCGCAGGGACACACGCCCGGATCAAAGCCATCGGGCTGAAGACATGGATCTCGTAAGCGTCGCCCATCACGTCCATCGGCGTATCGAGGACCGTGCCGTGCGGGTAGACCCCGGCATTGTTGATCAGGACGTCGACGTGCGTGCCCAGCTGGTGCAGCGTCTCGATGGCCGCCGCCACCGACTCCGGCCTGGCGACGTCGATCTCGATCCCCTGGGCCTGATGACCGGCAGTGCGCAGTCTGCCTGCCACGGCTTCACCGTCGGCAGCGTGGCGGCTGCCGACGATGACCCGCAGGCCTTGCTGG
>JACMPN010000210.1 GCA_014377495.1 Candidatus Sericytochromatia bacterium | reverse complement strand
GGGCCTCACGGGAATGGGGGCGACAGGTGTTGGGGTGGCGACCGCCCGCACGGGCAGCGGGGCCACGGGCGGCACGGCCTGGGCGGTGGGCGCCGTTACCGGCCGTATCGGCTGGATGGGCAGGGGCATCGGCCGCGGGGCCACCGCACCGGGTGTCGGCGGCAGGCTGGGTGACGGGGTGGGCGTCGGCGTCGGAACTGGCTGGACCCGGATCGGCAGGGGCAGCGGGGGGACGGGGGACGTCTGGGACCAGGAGGGCATGACCGTACCGGCGGCCAGGATGAGGGCGATTACGGCCGGACCCACCCCGCCCCTGTTCAGTGCGTGGGGTTTGGCCGCCGTGGTTGCGCTGAGTTCCCCTGGCAAAGGGGTGTTCGTCTCTTGGCTGGTCGGGAGGGGGCTCATGACGGGGTCCGCATTGTCCCTAGATGTGCCACCGCAGGCCGAGGATGTCGCCCTGGCCGTTGTAGCCCACGGTGAGCTCCAGGTTCGGCAGTGGGTAATAGGCCAGCTCCAGGCCCGAGGCGGGCGGAAAATAGCCGGGATTGACGCCCAGCGGCGATGAGAAGAACTGATAGCCGGCGACGAAGTTGATCCGGGCGATCAACTGGGGCAGGAACGGATAGGACAGGGCGATGCCGCCTTCGAGTCCGAACGGGATGCCTTCAACCGGTTGGCGCAGGAAACTCGTGTCGCCCCAGACCCCGGCCACCGCCGAGATGGTGACGTTCGTCGCACCGCCGTCCCGCAGCAGGTACATGCCGCGGAGGTCGTAGCGGACGACCCCGAAGGACGAGGAATTGAAATTGAACCCGGCGCCGTCAAAGAGGGTCATCCCGGCGGAGGCCCCCACGGTGAACGGGTCAAAAAGTCGCCAGTCGAAACTGAGACTGGGACCGATCCCGATCCCGACAACGGGACGGGTGTCGTCGGGCATCGCTGGCAGGCTGCTGGCGACAGCAGGTAGCGCTAACCCAGTGAGGGCCAGTGCTAGACAGGAAGCCCCAAGCAAAAACTTTGCAGCTACCAAGGTGTGACGCGGACGTTTAAGAGCTCCCATAGCTCTGTTATAGCCGAACGCAGCCGCCGTGACACCTGCATTTGTGAAATACCCAGCTTTTTCGAGATCTCCGTCTGGGTCAAATCCTGGTAAAAAGCGAACTCGATCACCTGCCGGGACTGGATCCGGATGGCGGCCATGGCTTCGCCGAGGAGGATCCGGTCCTCCTGGGCCAGCTGGAAGCTGTGGTGGCTCTTGTCTTCGACCTGATCCCCCAGGGACTTGCCGCTGCCGGGCTCATGGCCCATCTCCTGGTCCAGGGACAGGGCGAGGCTGCTCTGTTCGGCCTGGGTGCAGTCGATGATCCGCTGGAGAGGCACCTCGAGCTTGGCGGCGATCTCGGCGTCGGTCGCCTCACGGCCCAGGCTTTTGCCCAAGGACTCGGCTGCGTGCCGCATCTTGCTGGAAAACTCGGAGAGATCCCGCGGCACACGGATCATCGGGCTCTGGTCACGCAGGTAGTGCTTGATCTCACCGACGATGAAGTGGCTGGCATACGTGCGGAAGGCGACGCCCTGTCCGGGGTTGTAGCGGTCGAGGGCCCGCAGGAGGCCGATGCTGCCGACCTGGATCAGGTCTTCGACCTGGCAGCCGGGATGCACGTACTGGTGGGCGATACGCCGGATGATCGACGTGTGTTCCTTGAGGATCCGGTCCCGGCTGAGGGGATCCCGGTTGGCGACCCAAGCGACCAGATCGTCCGTGAGCGTCGTCGTCTGTGACATTGTGGTCCTCCTCAGGCGTCAGCCGACGCCTGAATCATGTTGGCACCCGTTGAACAGTGGAACCGCCGAGCTGTTGGGTTGGTCAGGATGGTCCAGCTGCTAGGAGAGGCCTAACGACACGTAGCGGAGGCTACGTTAGGCAGGCTCGACAACGCAGATAAGCCGTCCTGGCCGACCCTACTTGATCGCTCCGATGATGGAGAACATGGGGAGATACATGCCGATGATGATGGAACCGACCATGCCGCCGATACCGACCATCATCAGGGGTTCGAGCAAGCTGGTCAGCGCCTTGACCGACTGTTCGACCTCGTTGTCATAGAAGTTGGCGATCTTTTCGAGCATCGCATCGACTGCACCGGTTTCTTCGCCGATGGCGATCATCTGCACGACCATCGCCGGAAACACTTTGGCCTGTTCCAGGGGTTTGACCATGCCTTCGCCTTCGAGCACCGCCAGCCGCACCTTTTCCACCGCTTCGGCGATGTGGATGTTGCCGGCGGTGTCCTGGACGATCTCCAGAGAGCTGACCAGCGGCACACCGGACTTCAACAGCGTGCCCAGCGTGCGGGTGAACCGGGCCACGGCGACCTTGCGGGTCAACGGCCCGAAGACCGGGGCCTTCAGGGCGAAATCGTCGAACCAGCGGGAGCCGAAGGGGGTGGAGATAAACTTCTTGAACGACCAGTAGATACCGAAGGCCCCGCCGAAGACGATATACCAGAACTGCCGCATGAACGCCGACATGCCCATCAGGGCCGCCGTGAAGGCGGGCAGCTTGCCGCCCATGGCGTCAAACATGTCCTTGAAGATGGGCAGCACGAAGGTGAGCAGGAAGATGAAAATCGCCGAGGCGATAAAGAGGACCACGACAGGATAAGTCATCGCCGATTTGATCTGCGAGGCCAGCTTGTCCTGGGCTTCGAGAAAGTCCGCCAGCCGCTGCAGCACGCCGTCCAGCACACCACCAGCCTCACCGGCCCGGACCATGCTGGTGTAGAGCTTGGAGAAGCAGGGCCATTCCCGCAGGGAATCCGACAGGCTGGAACCCTGTTCGACCTTGTCCTTGACCTGCAGGATGATCGATTGGAATTTTTTGTTTTCAGTCTGCTCGGCCATGATGTTCAGCGACCGCACCAACGAGACGCCGGCATTGATCATCGTGGCGAACTGCCGGGAAAAGATCGTCATGTCCCGCAGCTTGACCTTGACCTTGTCGCCCGGCTTGGGCATGCCCGTGCCGAGTTTGAGGAACTTGGAGAGCATCGCCCCGATGTCGTCGGTGTTCTTCTTTTCGGCAATCTCGGTGACGAAGAGTCCCTGCTCCCGCAGTTTGGCCCGGACCTGTTGCGGGCTGTCGGCCTCTATGGTCTTTTGCACGGCCTGACCACGGGTGTCCCGTGCCTTGACCACGAAGGTCGACATGCATTCCTCCTCATACGGAATATGGCCGCTGGTGCCAAAGCAAGTGGGGGTGCGGCGACTGCCGCCTATTCGTTTGATCCTAACAGGCTTTGACTTGAGAGTCTGTGCCGTGCGTCCCGTATCTCACTCTACCTGGCCAACCCCACCGCTCGACCATACCCGTCTGAAACGATCCCTAACCAGGTCAAACAGGGAATTGTGTGACGATGCGCGTCATGAAGAATCACCCGCCCAAACGCCGACACCCCGGCCGTGGCGGCCGGGGTGTGATGGCACTAGGGGTTCGGTGTCGGCCGGGCCGACGGTTTTAGAACTTGAAGCAATCGGTCCGGCCGCGGTCACTCTTTTTGCCGTGCAGGCCATTGCCGCCGCCGCCAAAGTGGGGCCAGGGGAACTTGAAGGGTTTGTGGGGGGCTTCGTACAGGGTGATCTCGAAGGTGCCCTGCGTCTTGGTGGTCTCGGTGTGAGAGGCCGGCGTTTCGGTGTAGACCGGCTCCATGATCGGCTTTTCGATCTGTTGGACGGCCGCATCCAGCATCTGGCTGGCCTGGGTGGTCTTGCGGCCCAGCTTGCCGTCGACACCGCCGTTCTCGGCCAGGACCTTGCCGAATTCGGGATCGATCTTGCAGAGCAGGATCTGCAGCTGTTTGATGTCCCCGCCGGAGTCGGCGTTGTGCATCAGGCCGAGGATTTCGCTGCATTCGGCATCTGTGATCGGCGAGTCGGGAAATCCCTTGTGGATGGCCGTCTGGAAGTCCTTGTCGCCCGTGGCGTTCGTCGGGCCGAACTTGCCGATCATGGCGGCGAAGTTCCCCTGTGTGTTGGATTTGATCTCGGCCGGGTTCCGCATGAAATAGGTGTTGGCCCAGGCTGGGGCGGTTTTCTGGTGGATCGCAGCTTTCCACGTGTTGCGGTCTATCGTGTTCGTGTAGGCGACGCCGATTTGTTTTTCGCCGGTCTGCACGCGGGTCGGGGCGTCCTGGACCGTTCGGGTCGTTGTCGTGACGTAGCGGTCCCGGTTCCGCAGGCTGACGATCTTGCCGGCGATCTCGGCTGCGGCATCGGGCTTGAAGCCGGCAGCCTGCAGCTGTTGATTGAGAACCAGCCGGGCCGACTTGGGGTCGAACGTGGCCGCCTTCATGTCGGGGATCGTCACACCGGAGGCGGTCAGCTCCTCGATCGTGATCGTCTTGTCATCGATCATCGCCCGGGCCGGGCTGTCCTTGAGGGTGTCGTTGGGCTTGATCCCGTCCACACTGACATGCACGGGTTGCGGGTTGTTGGAGATGGCGCCGTGGCCCATGGGTGACCCCCTGTCGTGTCCACTGTTACGACAGTCGACTAGCGGTCATTTACCCCGGCCACTGGTGATTTAAACCGGGTCAAACCCCAGCCGCCACCCCGCTACACCTCGGCCGGGACCCGGCCTTCGAGCTCCGTCTCGGCATACTCGAGGGAGTCGAGCAGGTTGAAGTACTCACCCTGGACGAAGCGGCCCAACAGCGTCAGGTACGGCTTGTCGTCCGGCCGGATGGGAAAGGTCGCCAGCTCGCCGGCCATCTCCATCAGGGGCAACCCCAGATTCTGCACGGCTTCGGGCAGTCCGGGATAGCCAAACGTGTCCCGCAGCCGCTTGATCTGACCGGGCAGGGCATCGATCACGGCCTGCCATTGGGCGGTCAGCTCCGGGGTGTCGGCGACCAGCAGGTAACGCAGGACCCAGACGAGCAGATTGATCGAGCAGGCGATCTCCCCGGCGTTGTTAGCGGCCGCATGGAGCATCAGGAACTTCTGGTGGGTGGGGTTGTCGGTGTTGAGCTTGCTGCGCACACCCTGGGAGAGGTCGTTGAGCCAGGTGAAGATCGCCGGGCGGGTCTCAGGCTGCGCCGTCGGCAGGAAGCCCATCTGGCTGGACAGGGCGGTCAGCTGGCTGACCCGCATCTGCGTCGCCTCGATGAATCCCAACGCCTCGAAGCGGTCCCGCTCGTCGGCGACGAAGGCCTGGACCGAGAGGTTGTCGCTGGTGGCGAGCAGGTCTGCCAGATCGAGCTGATTGTAGTACGTGGTGATCAGCGACGGCAGGTAGCCTGCTGAAAAGTACGCGGCGAAACGACTCATCGACGTCGGAATCCTTCTATCTGATCGGGCTTCGCCCCAGGCACCGATCCCATGTTACCAGGCTAAACCAGGCAATCGGAAACGCAGCCGCAATGTTGAAAAAAAGGCATGACGTTGATATGGCGGCTGGCGGTGATGTGGGAAAAACTCCCCTGCCAGGAGGGGTGGCGTGCGATCTCTTACCCCACCCCGTCCCATGCCTGGAGAGGGGCACCGTAACCCCCTATCCCTCTTACTAATGGGAACCGAAGGCATGTACTGCGGAAATGTGTACCCCGCGATGCAAGGGTTTGACTGGAAGGGGTGTGGGGGGATGGTCTGCTAGGAGGTGCCCGACGACAGATCCTGATGGATCTTAAGAGGGCCCGACAACGCAGACCGGCCTCCCACCCCCCTTCCAGCCAAACCCTTTAGTGGCCGCCGGCGACGCCGCACATCCGCATGAAGTCGTCGGGCCGCGACGTCTTCAGCAGGGCGTCTTCGAAGGTGATCAGCTTGTTGTCGTACAGGTTCTTCAGGGCCGCTTCCAGCGTGATCATGCCGTACTTCGAGCCCGTCTGGATCGAGCTGTACATCTGGGCCGTTTTCGCTTCCCGAATCAGGTTGGCGATGGCGGGCGTCACCGTCATGATCTCCTGGGCCATCACCCGGCCCTTGGCCTTGCCGTTCACCGCCAGACGGGGCAGCAGGCACTGGGACAAGACGGCCTGCAGCGAGTTGGAGAGCTGGACCCGGATCTGCTGCTGTTGGTGCGGCGGAAAGACGTCGACGATCCGGTCGACGGTCTGGGACGCCGAGCTGGTGTGGAGCGTGCCGAACACCAAATGGCCCGTTTCGGCGGCGCTGAGGGCCAGCCGGATCGTCTCCAGATCCCGCATTTCCCCCACCAGGATGACGTCGGGGTCTTCCCGCAGGGCGGCCTTCAAGGCGTTGTCGAAGGACTTGGTGTCGGCGCCGAGCTCACGCTGGTTGACCAGGGACTTTTTGCTGGGATGGATGAATTCGATCGGATCCTCAATCGTCAGGATATGCTCATGGCGCTCGCCGTTGATGAAGTCGATCATCGAGGCCAGGGTCGTGGATTTGCCCGAACCGGTGGGGCCCGTGACGAGGATCAGGCCGCGGGGCTTGTGGGTCAGCTCGCGGACGATCGGCGCCATGCCCAGGTCCTCAAAGCGGGGGATCTTCGTTGCAATCGTCCGCAGGGCGGCCGCATAGGCGCCTTTGTCCTTGTAGACGTTGACCCGGAACCGGCCCAAGCCGACGACACCGTAGGAACAGTCCAGCTCCCAGGTCTGTTCCAACGTCTTGCGCTGTTCGTTGGTCAAAATGCTGAAGATCAGCTTCTGGGTGTCTTCGTGGGTGAGCGGCTCATAGTCCGTCGCCTGCAGTTTGCCGTTGACGCGGATCATCGGCGGCACGCCGGCGGCGATGTGGAGGTCCGACCCGTCCCGGTCGAAGACCAGCTGCAGCAGTTCTTCCATATACAGAGCCATGCGGAACTCCTTTCGGCGACGTGCCGGAAAACCCGTGAGGGAAGCCCCGCCGGCAGATCGCCATGCCGTTGCTGACCTCACCTACCGATGTATTGCCCCTGCTATGTGGGCGCCTGGACCCTACTCGGTCCCTTTCGTGAGGATGGTCTCGCAGTTCGGACAGGTCTTCCAGTCCGGCTCGACTTTTTGCAGACAGGTCGGACATTCGGTGTGGTCCGCCGTGACCAGCACTTTTGTTGTCGCCATCAGGTTATGGCCGCAGGTCGGGCAGGACTTCCAGACGTCGTTCACCTGGCGGTGACAGCCCGGGCAGAGTTTTTTGAGATCCACCTGACAGAACGGGCATTTGACGAACTCGTCGCCGATCGGGTTGCGGCAGTTCGGACAGAGGGTCTCGGCCCCTTCGTCCGTCAGCGTCACGCGGATGACCTCGTCCAGGGTCGTGTGCCCGTCCCGGACCAGCAGCAGGGAATAATCCTTCAGGGGGATCATCCCGTTCTGCTTGGCGGCGTAACGGATCATCGCCTTGTTGGCGTTCTTGTTGACGAGGTCCCGCAACTCGTCGTTCATCGTCAGGACTTCGTAGACGCCCATCCGGCCCTTGTAGCCGTTGGAGCACTCCGGGCACCCTGCCGGGCTCGTTTTGTAAAACTGCAGGATTTCCCCGGGCTTGTACGGATACCCGACAAAATCCAGCTCCTTGTAAGTCGGCTGGTAGGCGACCCGGCACTTCGGGCACAGCTTACGCAGCAGGCGCTGGGCGATGATCCCCAGGGTGGCCGAGGCGATCAAAAAGCCGTCGATGCCCATTTCCTGCAGCCGGGTGATGGCGCCGGGAGCATCGTTCGTATGCAGCGAGGTGAAGACCAAGTGGCCGGTGAGCGCCGATTCGATGGCGATGTGGGCCAGTTCCTTGTCCCGGGTTTCACCGATGAGCATGATGTCCGGATCCTGCCGCAAAAAGGCTTTCAGAATCCGGGCAAAGGTCATGCCGATCTCGGGCTTGGCCTGACACTGGGTGACGCCGGGGAGATCGTATTCGATCGGGTCCTCGGCCGTGGAGATGTTCACGTCTTCCGTGTTGCGCTCGGCCAAAATCGAATACAGGGTCGTCGTTTTGCCGGAACCCGTCGGTCCCGTGACAAAGATGATCCCGTAAGGCCGCTGGGTCATGTCCCGGACGACCTGCAGCATGTCCGGATAGATGAAGAGCTTATCCAGGCCCAAGGTCGTGTTCGACTTGTCCAGAATACGCATGACGATCTTTTCGCCATGCTTTGACGGCAGGGTGCTGACCCGGAAGTCGATGTCCTTGGCGTTGAAACGGATGCGGATCCGGCCGTCCTGCGGGAGGCGCTTTTCGGAGATGTCCAGGTTTGCCATGATCTTGTAACGGCTGCAGAGGGCCATCTGGATCTTGCGGGGGAGCTGGTTCTCCTTTTGGAGGACGCCGTCGATCCGGTAGCGGATCGTCAGGTAGTGCTCCTGGGGTTCGACGTGGATGTCGGAGGCCTTTTTGCGGATGGCGTTGACGAGGATGCTGTTCGCCAGCCGGATGATCGGCGCATCCTCGCTGGCCCGCTCCAGGTCAGAGTCCTGCAGGGGGTCTTCTTCGGTGTCGACGTTTTCGACGGCCATCTCGCCGAGGATCTCGTCGGCAGAGTCGACCCGGACCTCGGCCTTGGGAAAGTAGGTATCAAGGACTTTGTGGAAGTCCTCTTCGGTGATGACGGCCGCCTGCACGGCGACGCCTTTGACGCGCATCCGCACGTCGTCGATGGCCGGCAGATTGGTCGGATCGACCATGGCGATCGTCAGCCGGTTGTTGATCAGGTTGACGGGGACGATCTGCTGGGCCCGGATCACCGCTTCGGGGATCAGCCGCAGCACCTCGGGGGCGATCTGCAGGGTGCGGATGTTGATGTAGTTGATGCCGAACTGTAGCTCCAACGCATCACGGATGCTCGCCTCGGAGATGTAGCCCAGCCGGACCAAAATTTGGCCCAGGGTCTCTTTGGTCTGCTTTTGTTCTTCCAAGGCCGACTTGAGCTGGGCCTCGTCGATCATGTTCGCTTCGAGGAGGATTTCCCCGAGACGCTTGCGCACCGTCGCCATTTGCTTAATTACCCATCTGAGTGGTTGTCTGTGGGGCACTCGACCCACTTAAGTGCCGCAAAGACAACCGCTGGTTCAATATAAGAACGTTGATTGACCGGTTCCCTAGTTTGTCCCGGCCATTTTGGTCACGGCCGCCATGATCGCATTCAGGTCCGTCTCTTCCATGCTCTTGGTAAAGACGACCAGCGTGCCCATCTCCAGTTGCGCCAGCACCGACAGACCCGTGTCCGTCTCCAGGATGAGCCGTTTCAACAGGCCGCGCTGCATCCGCTTGATCTGGATGTCCGTATTGGCAAAGAGGCTGGAGGTCAGGGCCCCAACCAGATCCTTGTCGATGTCGCGGGGCATCGTGTTGGTGATGACCAGGCCGTCACGGCCGACGATCAGGCTGCCCAGGACGCCTTTGCTGGTGTTGATGCCTTCCAGGACGGAATCCAGCGACTTGCCCTTGACCGCCGAGATGACCTGGGTGGTCGTCAGACCGCCCTTGCCACCCTTTTCGGCCGTGCGGATGATCTCTTCCAGCGTGTTTTGGTCGACCAGCAGTTTGCCGATCGAGATCAGGCCGTCCTGCTGCTTGGGCGGTTCCGGTCGGGGGGCGGGCGCCGCCTCGGCCAGCTGGCTCACCGTGGGCAATGCGGAAACCTCACTCACCGGGGGCAGCGTCGATGCGGCGGGGGTGAACTGGGACATGAGGGACGCTGCGGCCGGGGCGGCCGTGCTGCCGGGCAACGGCGT
The DNA here is from genome assembly GCA_014377495.1 of Candidatus Sericytochromatia bacterium. Classification (GTDB taxonomy): domain Bacteria; phylum Cyanobacteriota; class Sericytochromatia; order JACMPN01; family JACMPN01; genus JACMPN01. The sequence continues at coordinate 813 of JACMPN010000210.1, read as the reverse complement.
CGTCTGCAGCATCGCCTTGTCGAGCGAGAAACTCGACAGGTCAAAGGAGCTCAGGGTCAAGCTCGGATCGAACGCCTTGCCGGCGGCAGCCGCCTCGACGGGCGCTGCAGCCGGGCGGACGGGCTCCGGGGTGGGCTCGGGGGCCTTGGCCGCCGGTGCGTCACTGAGGCCGAAAAGGTCATCCAGGCTGGAATCGAGCGTGCTCACGTCGAACAGCTTGGACTTGGCCGGTTCCACCGCGACGGGGGCAGGGGCGGCAGCGGGGGCTTCGTCACTCAGGCCGAAAAGGTCGTCCAGGCTGGAGTCGAGCTTGTCCACGTCGAAGAGCGGAGCCGCAGCGGCGGGGGCGGGGGCCGTCCGGGCGGCCACAGGCGGGACGTCGTCGCTGCCCAGGCCGAAGAGGTCGTCGAGACTGGAGTCGAGCTTGTCCACGTCAAACAGGGGGGCCGGTGCAGACGATGGGGCGGCAGTCGCTGCGGCTGCCGGGGCGGACAAGGACGACGTGGCGATATGGGGGGCCAGCATCGCCTCGACGGTGGCCGCGTGGTCTTCGGGGGACGGCGAGGCCAGGGCTTGGGCGGCCTCGATCTCCATGGACGGCACGGGCCGGGGCGGGGCCGGCGGAGCTGCAGCTGGGGCGACCGTCATGGGGACTGGGGTGGCAGGCGCTGGCGGCGGCGGGGCGGCGGCACGGGGCGGCGGGGCTGCCGGACGGGCAGGTGGGGCTGCCACCGGCCGGGGCGGCGCCAACGGGGCCTGCTTGGCACCCGGTGCCGCAGCCGGCCGTTTCGCCGGGGTGTCGCCGGCCTGTTT
>JACMPN010000209.1 GCA_014377495.1 Candidatus Sericytochromatia bacterium | reverse complement strand
GGGACCGGGCTGTTTCGGGGGCCCCGTGGCGCCCGCCTTTGGGCCGGAACCTGCCAAAGCGCCATTAGGCGCTGTCGCCAGAACCCGACCCAAATCCGACTCGCCCTGTACCCCCTGAAACAGCCTGTCGCCAGCGTTCAAGCGACGGGTGGGCAGTACTGGTCGAGCGCTTTAAACAGACGGTCGAGCTGGATCGGCTTCGGCAGAAACGCCACGATGTTCGGCGGCGGCATCTCCCGCTTCGCCGACATGACGATGATCGGGATGCGGTTCAGGCGCTCATCGAGCCGCAGGACGTCGACGAAATCCCAGCCATTCATCCTGGGCAATTGCAGGTCCAGCAGGATCACGGGGGGCAGTTCCACGGCCTGCTGCAGCCAGGCCAGGCCGTCCTGCCCGTCTGCATGCCAGACCACCGGATAACCATAATCCCCGAGGATTTCCGTGAGGGCCTTGCTAATTTCCGGATCGTCTTCAACCAGCAGAATCTCGCGCACATTCACCCCAAAACACGTATCACCCGGCCTGATGACCCGGCGGCAGGTCACGGCCGATCAAAGTTGCATCAACACCCAAGACACTTACATTAAGTAACGTTAATCAAGGTTTGTCAAAAACAGGGGGGCTTCCCCCCGCCCTGACCCTATGACGGTTGGCCAACAGCAGCAAGCCATTGCATGCAGTCGGTGACCCCCGGTTCCGGCGATATCGGCCGATTGTACTCAGGGGATGTCAGCACAAACCGGCGATGCGGTGCAGGTGACATGCCTCGCCACCCACCCGGATCTGCGCCCGCATGTCACCCCCGCGGCATCGCCCGCAGCCAACTGCCGCTTAACTCCGCCAACTCTGGTGGTAGTCGGCAAACTCCGCCGACAGGGCCCCCGGCAACACATGCAACGGCCGACGGGTGTCGACCATGACGGCATATTCGTCCGTTTCCGTTTTATTGAACTGGCTGGCAAAGGCTTTGGGGTGGGGGCCGTGATGGATCCCCTGCGGGTGGAAGGTGAGCATCCCGGGACCGATGTTGTCCCGGCTGAAAAAGTCCCCGTCGTGATAGAAAATCACCTCGTCGTAGTCGATGTTCCGGTGATAGAACGGCACCCGCTGGGCATCCGCATCCCGCTCCAGCGGCCGGGGCGTAAAAGAGACGATGACGAAGGCGCTGCCGCCGACGAACGTCGTATGCACGCTCGGGGCCAGGTGGCCCCGGTGGCTGTGCACCGGCCGCAGATCGGCGATGTTCAGTTGCCAGACGGTGAGATCCCCTTTCCAGCCGACGACGTCCAAGGGGTGGAAGGGATAAAAGACCTTGGTGTATTGACCCTCGCGCTTGATGCGCACCTCGAACTCGCCCGTCTCCGTGTGCCCGTGGGGCTCGGGGGTACGGATCATCGCCGGATCGTATAGGGCGTGCTGGCCGAGGATGCCCCGGTCCGGCTGGCGGATCTCCTCCCGGCTCTCGATGACCAGAAAGAACGACTCGCCTGCCTCGGGCACCAGCCGGTAGGTCGTTCCCCGCGGGATGACGAGGTAATCCCCCTGCCGATAGGCCAGCGGGCCGAAATCCGTCTCCAGCGTGCCCTGGCCCCGGTGGACAAACAGCACCTCGTCGCCGTCGGCATTGCGAAAGAAGTACGGCATCGGCGCCGACAGCCGACTGACGGCGATCGTCACGTCGTCGTTGCCCAGGACAGGCAGGGGCCGGCCGGCGGCGGGATCCCCGGCATCGCCCGGCGTGAGCCGGTCCAGCCAGAAGGCTTGCGGCCTCAGGGGGCCCTCGATGCGGGTCCAGCCCGTGGGCGGGTTCGTGTGATACAGGTGCGACACCCGTCCGAAGAACCCCTGGCGCCCGTGCTCCTCCTCAAACGTCCCCTCCGGCACGCCGACGTGGGCCTGGCGTGTGACGGTTCCCTTGACCTCTGGCAGCATGACGTCTCCTTTTCCGACTGGTCACATTCACCGTGTGCGGATCGGCCGGCACCCAGTGAGGGAAACGGACCAGGCAACGGACACGGGGACGGACGCGGCAATGCGCCGTGTCGCCTCATCACGGTACGTCAGCCCGATCGCTTCGTCGAGGTGCCGGCATTGCCATCACAGCCGCCGCCCAATCAGTCGTCACCGGTTCGAGATCATCGAAGCGGTGGACGGGGCGGACGGCCTGCGCATGATCCGGGCGGCACGGCGCGCGATGATCATCTCGGACTCGGAGATGCCCGGATCGGACGGCCTGGCGCTGATGGCACCGTTGGCGGCAGACCCGCCGCTGGCCGGCATACCCGTTATACTGACCGTGGGCAAGGCGCTTCATGAAGAATAATTTGTCCGGCTGCCGCGGATGGCAACGGCGGTCCTGTCGAAAGAAAGCCTTGCGGGACAGGGCGGCAGCGTCCGACTCCGACAGGCCCTGAGCAAAGCCTGGCCTGCCAGCCAGGAATCAGCACCGTCATGATGGCTGTCACCACAGCGGAACGGTTCCCCCATGGATGAGTCCAGCGTCGCCCGCATCCTGAACGTCAACGACTCCGAGGCGAGCCGTTGCATTCTCAGCCGCATTCTGCGCCACGGGGGATTCAGCGTCGACGAGGCGGTCACGGGCCAGCAGGCCCTCGATAGCCTCGATCCGCCGCCGGACCTGATCGTCCTCGACGTCAAGCTCCCGGACATCAGCGGCTTCGAAGTCTGCCGGCAGATCAAAACCAACCCGGCCACGGCGACGATCCCCATCGTCCACGTCTCGGCGACGGCGACCAGCGGCAGCGACAAGGTGCAGGGCCTCGACGGCGGGGCGGACGCCTATCTCGTGGCACCTGTCGAGCCGCAGGTGCTGATCGCCACGGTCAATGCCCTCCTGCGCATCCGCAAGGCGGAAAGCGACCGGGACGCCCTGATCCTGAAGCTGCAAGGCGCCGTGCGGCTCCGGGACGAGTTCCTCAGCCTGGCGTCCCACGAGCTGAAGACGCCCCTGACATCGCTGCTGCTGCATGTCGAAACCGTCAACCGCCGCCGCCAGGCCGGCAAGCCCTGCAGCGATGACTGGCTGGATCTCAAGCTCCGCCAGATCGACAAGCAGGCAAACCGGCTGACCACGCTGATCAACCAGCTGCTGGAAACCTCCCGGATCTCCTCCGGACGGCTGATCCTGGATGTCGAATCGGTCGATGTGACGGCCCTGCTCCAGGAGATCGTCGGCCGATTCGATGACGAGCTGCAGCGGGCGGGCAGCACGTGCCGCCTGATGGCACCGGGCCCCATCGTCGGCCGGGGGGACCGTTTCCGCCTCGATCAGATCATCACGAACCTGCTGACGAATGCCATCAAGTACGGCAATGGCCAGCCGATCGACGTCACCGCGGCTGCGGTTGGCGATACCGTCCGGGTCACGGTCAAGGACCGGGGGATCGGCATCTCGTCAGACGATCAGGCCCGCATTTTCGGCCGCTTCGAGCGGGCGATCTCGGCCAGCGACTACGGCGGCTTCGGCATCGGGCTCTGGATCGTGCACGAGGCGATCGCCGAGATGGGCGGCACCGTCACCGTTACCAGCCAGCTCGGTGAGGGCGCCACCTTCGAGGTGACGTTGCCCGCATTGGTGACCGGGGGCTAAGACCCCCCGCTGACTGGTGGCGCTCGAGCGCACGTCTCTGGCGGGTGGCGTCCTCACCTCACCCCCCCCAGCCCCCCTCTCCAAAATGGAGAGGGGGGAGCGTCGGCCCATCACGCTGTGCTCTGGTCGCACCGCACGGGCGATTCAGGGGCTTGAGCGTTCCGTGGGCTTGTCCGAATGCCTTCGAGCGTTCAGTGGCGCCGAGCCTGCGCCGAACTCCGTGATCAGACTGGCGATCAGTGGGTGTGAGCACGCGGCGCTCCCCTGAATCGCCAAAACGCCCTGATCGGACAAGCCGGGCGACACCATCCCCTGCATCGCCAAAGGGGCATGGCCAGTGGTGCAGGGGGCTCCCGCCACCATTTGGCCCGTGCGGCGCGACCAGAGAACGGGGAAACGCTCTGAGGCTCCCCCTCTCCATCTTGGAGAGGGGGCTGGGGGGTGAGGGGAGGACGCCACCCGCCAGAGACGTGCGCCCGAACGCCACCAGCCTCGAATCGCTCGGTTCCAGCTATCGCTCAGCGCACGATCCGATGGCGCAACGTCCCCAGCCCAGTGATTTCCAATTCGATCGAGTCGTTGGGCTGCAGCCAACGGTCGAGCTCGTAGCCGCAGCCGCCGCCGACCGTGCCGGAGCCGATCACATCGCCCGGATAGAGGGTTTCCTCGTCGGCCGCATGGGCGATCATCTGTTCGAACGTCCAGTGGCTCGTCCCGGCATTGCCGTCCGACCAGACCTCACCATTGATCCGGGCCACCATGCGCAGGTCCCGCACGTTCGGCAGCTCGTCGGGGGTGACCAGATAGGGCCCCAGGCCCGTGGCGAAGTCCTTGCCTTTGGAGGGACCGAGCCGCAAGGCCATTTCGCGCATCTGGATGTCCCGGGCACTGAAGTCGTTGAGGATGCAGTAGCCGGCGATGTAGTCGGCCGCATCGCCGACGGCGATGTCCTTGCCCTCCCGGCCGATGACGGCGGCCAGCTCCAGCTCGTAGTCGAACTTCTCGGTAAACCGCGGCCAGCGGACATCGGTGTCCGGCGCAACGATCGTCCGGGGGTTGCCCTTGTAGAAGACAGGCAGCTTGAACCAATCCTCCGGAAACGGCTGGTTACGCCGGGCATACCCCGTGCGGGTATGGGCCTCGAAGGCCAGGAAGTCCCGCAGCGACCGGGGCCGGGGGACCGGCGCCAGCAGTTGGACGGTGGCCGGATCGAAACTCAGCGTCTCGCCGCGCACGCCGGCGGGGATCGCCGGCAGACCGGCCAGGGCAGCCAGCGTCTGACGGGCAGCCTCCATGGCCCCACGGCCGCCGTCGAGGAATCCGAGCATGTCCGGGGGGATCAGGGCCTCCGCCATCCGCTGCGGCTGCGCCACCCCCTGCTCGGCCAGATACCAGGTATACGCCGAGTGCAGGTCGATGAACCGGTCCGCCTGCAGGGCCCCGATCCGCTCAAAGGGCCCCAATGGGGTGGCGACGACGAAGGTGACGAGGTACATACGGGCTGGGCTCCCTGCGGCAAAGGCCATGGCCGGATCGATCCGGTCCGCCCAGTTTACCGCAGCGCCCGCCATGCGCCGGGATCGGCGGGACCAAAGCTAGGCAGGAACGCCAATCCGCACGTCTGACCATCGGCGTATGCTCGTCGCCACAACGTTCCGCCCTGCCCGGGGCGTGACGGGTGCTTGCGGAGTTGCTTAGGAGGCAGTGCAATGCCACGTATTTGGCCCCTGGCGCTGGTCATGCTACTGACCAGCTGTTCCGGTTCCCCCATGCCCCCGACGGGGATGCAGCCCACGCCCCCAGGCAATTACGGTGCCCAGGGCTACGGCACGCCAAATGGCATGGACGGTGGCCTGCCCAACGCCGTGGACGGCAGCATGTTTGACGAGTCCCTGAACCGGCCGCTGCAGGGCGGGGCGGGCATGGGCCAGCCCGGCCTCTTCGGGCAAAGCCCGATGGGCTTACTCGGTCAGGGTGCCCCCAGCCACGGTGGCGGCCTCTCGCTCGGGATGGGCCTGCCGCCGGACTCGGGACCGTTGGGCGTGGGTGCCAGTCCAACGGTGGATGTTGCACCGCCCATCCCGGCCGCCTCCCAGGCGATCAGCCGGCCAGAGATCAGCACCCATCAAGAAGGGCAGCGCCAGGGCCATCCGGCCATCATCATCGCCAGTCACGTCCGCACCGACCCCGGCGCCGTGCGCATCAAGGCCAGCAGGGCGGGCGACAAGGACCTCGACTTCACGATGACCGTGCCGATGACCGGCGACGTCGCCCTGAAAGCACAGGGCAGCGACAAGAAGCTGACCCTCGACATAGCCGGAGTCGCCACGGCCCGCATGCGGCTGACCCCGGCCGGCGACGGGCTCTGGAAGCCGGCGGGCATGGCCGCCCTGACGGGCAGGACGACGGGCGACGTGCCGTTCCAGCTCACCACCCTGACCATCGCCGCCGCAGGCCAGGAGCCCTGGGTGATCAGCGATCCGGCGGCGATCATGACCCTCGACAGCCTGCCGAACATCAAACCCGGCACCCGTGTCACCGTCACCGTGACGCTGCGCGGCGATACCAGCAAGGCGCTGCCATTCCTCGTCGCCAACGGCAAGCTGATGCACCTGACCGCCCAGGACAGCGAGTCGGGCAACAGCGCCGTGGCCGCTGCCGGCAGCACGTATAGCCGCACGTTCACCCTGACGCCGTTCACCGTGGCCATCGGCAAGAACAGCCTCAGCAAGGACACCGGGATGATCGGCGTCAAGGTGATCGACCTGGCCGGCCTGGGCGGCAAGGAACGCTCGATCAACGCCACCAGCTGGGCGGTCTGCTTCCCCAGCCAGTCCGGCGGTCAAAGCCAGGGTTTTGCCCCGCTGACCGGCATCGAGAAACTGCAGGCCCACGTCAAGACACTGATGCAGGGAGTCAACCAACTGGAAAACCTGGCCCTCGCCAGTGTTGACGAGCGGCCCGGCCGCCAGCATTAGCGCCAGCCCCGCCGGGCGGGAGACCTCCGCCCGGGGGATGGGGGCGTTCCGGCTTTTTTTTGCGGATCGGGGCCGGTGGGCGGGTGACGCCGGGCCGGTCGATGCTGCCGGTGAAGCCGAGCCCGTCGATGACGGCCAGCATCTCAGCCACCGTCACCGCCGCATCGTCGAAGCGGGCCCGCACGAGGCGGTGATCGACGTCGACGACGGCGGCATCGATGCCCCGTAGTTCCCGCAGGCGCATGGTGATGTCCCGGGCGCAGGACGTGCAGGCGATCCCCGGAACGTTGATGACCACGGCGGTCGGCTTGGCCCAAGCCGGGCCGGCGAGCCCAAGCGCAAGGGCCAGTCCGATCACCCCATGCGGACGAAACCGGGCCGCCATCGGAAACTCACTCGCCATGATCAGATCCTCCGGGCCAGAAACTCCGCCAAGGCGACCGTTTCCGCATGGGTGAGATGGGGATCCGGCATCAATGTGCCGGGACGCACGCCCTGGGGGTCCGCCAGCCACACACGCAGCCAGCCGCGGTTGCGCCGACGGCCGACCCGGTCGAGATCGCAGGCCACCGCCGTGCCGACCCCGTCCATCTGATGGCAGCCCGTGCAACCTTTGGCCTGAAAGACCCGCCCACCCTCGGCGGCGAGGGTGGCATCCGTCCCTGTGGGCCCCCGCACGGCATAGACGATGCCGGGCGCCAGCAGCATCGGCACCAGCATGAGCCAGGCCCACACCGGTGGTTGACCGGTAGCCACGACTCAGGCCAACGCCGGCAGCCGCTGCGGCAACAGGCCCGAGGCCCCGGGTTGCACCAGCACCATGGTGCCGTCGGCCAAGCCCTCCAGCGCCTGGGCCATGGCCAAAAGCGCCTGGGCCTGATTGGCGATCTCCCGGACGCTGTCCGCCTGTTCGCTTGCTGTGGCGGCAACTTGCTGGGCGCCTGCCGCCGAGTGTTCCGTGCCGGCGACGACCTGGCTCATGTTCGACCCCAGCCGCCGATGACCCGATTCCAGATCACCGACCATGCGCACGACCGACGACAGGGTTTCATCCGCCTGATCGGCCGACTGGCGGATCGTCTGCAAGGACCGGCTGGCGGCATCGATCACACGCAGGCCCTCGTCGACGACCTGGGTGCCGGCCGTCATCACGGCGGGCGCCTGGCCGGACTTGGCCTGGATCTGT